>DLGO01000118.1 GCA_002482725.1 Bacteroidetes bacterium UBA7692
GCCTACGGTGGTGCTTATGATGTAATGAACAGCAAGCATATAGGTGCCGACATGAACTACGCATGGCCGGGTGCAGAGATAGCCGTAATGGGTGCCAAAGGCGCTACAGAAATCATCTTTAACAAAGAGATAAGCACCGCCGCAGACCCTGCACAGAAGCTAAAAGAACTGGAAGCAGAGTATGCCGAAAAATTTGCCAACCCATACAAGGCTGCAGCACGTGGTTTTGTAGATGAGGTAATAGAGCCGCACATGACCCGCCAGAAACTTATACGCGCTTTTGCCATGCTGGAAAACAAAGTAGCCAAGCTCCCTAAAAAGAAGCACGATAACATACCGTTGTAATTTCAATTGGTTATTACAAACAGGAAGGGCTTACAGCATGCTGTAAGCCCTTCCTGTTTTAAGGATAGCTAAAACTACTTTAGCTTTATGGTGCGCATATCCAGGAACATTTCCTTCTTCAGGTATTCAAAAATAGCCGCCTGTCCTGGACGGGAAGGCATAAGCCTGAAAAACCCGGTCCTCCTTTTATCCAAAGACATATTCCCGGTGGTAACAGTGCCTTTATCAATAACTGTATAATTAAAGTCGAATTTATTGCCTGCGGTAGCGGGATCAAATTTCCGATATCCAATTGTCGCATTTGATTGATCTTTACTAACTGAAACAAACGAGACATCCAAACACCCCAATCCCTTTAAAACATTAGCATACATTTGAATACCCATATTGTCACTGGTGCCGGATAGCGTTACTTTTGTGTTTTGTTTGGCATATACCCTGGCTGATTCCAATTTATAATCCGAAGCAAGGGTAAACAACATAAGGTCTCCTATAGACGCAGTGCCACCGCCCGAAGCATCATTTCTGGATGGCAGGCCTGCCATATTACCACCCTTGGTATATTCTTCCGCAACAACATATATTTTACCATCACTCCCTTTATATACCTTATGGAAAACCAAAGAGCCTACATCAGTCAGTTTTTCTTTCCCCAGAACAGCCAGTTTGGCAACGTCAGCCCATGAATATAATTTCTGGTCTTTAAAAACACCATCATACTGCAAAGCCAGGAAAGCATAACCATTGCTGCCTATAGAGTGACCNNCCATCTCTGCCGACTTTAAAAGTAAAAAAGCCTGAACTTTTACCATCAAGGCTTTTTTCTGCCAATGGGTAATAAGTTCCGGTAACCACTATTTCATTTGTTGCCTCGTCTACATAAGAATCGCCGGGGCTAAGCTGATATGAACTGTTTGACACAGGCACTTCAAATAGTTTTGCACCGGAAACCAGGTCATTAGCGATTAAAAATATAGTGGCGTAATCGCTGAATCCATTTTTCCTTTTATATACAAGGGAATATACCTCTGATTTACCCAACGCAAGGAAACCTGAGCCTACAGAAAGCTTTGAATCATCTTCCATGAGATGCTTCCATTTTTGGTTTCCGTCATTATCATAACGTATTATTTCGTAATAACCCTTATTGCCTTTTCTTCCATCAAAATTTTCAATGAAACCTGACTTGCCTAATGAATGTACAGAGTTAAAAGGGGCATTATCGACCATCTGCATCAAGACCAAATATTTGTTTGACCCTTCAAACAAGGAAAGCTTTCTCTTAACTTCCTTTATTTGCTTGCCGGAGTCGTTCAGGAATATCGTCACCTCCTGACCATTTGTATTGTTTAGAAATTTAAGGATGTAGCCTTCGCCCGAATAAACTACTTCTGTAAGATAAGCAAAAGAAGAGAGGTGAACTTGTGCAATACTTACTTGTTTAAAATTAAGGTCTAGGATGCTCAATACATATTTATCCTGCAATGGTTTTTCCGGATCTATACTGTAAAAAAAATAGTACCCTGTCAATTCCTGGTCCTTTACAATATTTCCAAAACCATTCAGATTTATAGTTCCTACATTCTTCAATCCATCTATCTGCGAATAGGAGTGGTTAAAAATCCCGGCTATTAAAAACAGGGTAAAAAGCTTGATACAAACAATTTTAAATAAGTTAGTTTTCATTGGGGAGTTGTTATCAGGTAAACATAAGATTTTATTTAAATCAAAATATCTGTTTCCCTTTTGTGTAATACTATTTTTAGATACTATTAATCGTTGCTGACCATCAGGAAATCAATATCGACCTTAATTCATCTTCCATTTCTTTAAGCTTTTTGGTATCCCGCATGCTACCTACAAAAATCAACGAGTTATCATGCATTGCCAGGTACATATCCGTACCAAAAAGTACCGGAAACTGCTTTATTACGGTATAGAAAACTGAGAAGGACGAAAAAGCATACTTCTTCTTAAAAAGCCCCCAAAGGCGTGTCACGGTAATAATCCTATTGTTAGTATCGAACTGCACGGTAACAGATAGGGAGTAAATGATATATAGCATGTACACGGGAAAGCCAATATAAATAATGGCATCTATGTAATCCTTGAACGTACCACCCTGGATAAAAGCCTGGTATAAAATAAAGATAACGCCAAGACAAAAGGCTATTTTCAACCAATTGCCAATGGATATTCCGATACTGTAAACGCCACTGCTCTTCTCTTTCAGGTAGGTAAATGGCCCGTTAAAAATCTTCCGTTCATAAGCCGGAACAACTGTTGCCTCTTGCCTGCTTTCACTAAAAATGAGGTTCAGTGGCTGAAGCACCTCTTCATTAAACGGAAGCAGCTGCGTATCATCATTTTTTATCTGCGTCAGTATTTTTATACCCGCGCCCAGTTTGTCCCATTTCAGTACCATCCGGCAATACGAAGAATGCTTCACCAAAGGAGATAGAACACCCCGATTGATGCCCAGGTATTCAATACCTGCGATTTCATCGAAACCAGCCAGCTGAGTCCTGCCCAAAACAGGCAGCTCGCGAAATACCTTTCTTTCTTTTAAATCAAAAATTATCCTCTCGTATTGCAGGTAAATAAGTACCCCCAACGTAACAACTGCCACGCCACTTAGTGCCGCTACCATATACTCGGCAGGTATTCCGTTTACTAATAGATGCACCAGCACCGGTGTCAGCAAGGTGGCAAAGGCAATCTGCACCGGGCCATACACCCTGTGCTTATACACTATTATCTCCGTTTCCCTTACTTCATAAAATCGCGGCATATATCTCTATTCCTTCTTAGGTTTTGGTAAAAGCACCCTGCGTATGATAGCACTACCACTGTTGTCCTTGTCTCTCAAGCGGAATAGTGCTTCAAACTGATGTTGCAGCGCCTCTTCTACCTTGGCTTTTACCAGTTCCTGCGAGGCCGGGTCGTCAAATTTCGGTTTAAGCTGCTTGGTGCTTATCCTTTTCCCAAAACTGAAGTACAATTTCACAGGCTTTGGCAGTGGAGTAAATCCAAGCCCTTGTACTATTGGAGGCAATAATTCCCCACCTTTAAACAATCCTTTTGCCAGACCTGTAAACTCAAGAAATCTGCCTATTGCCGAATCATTTTTCAACAGGTCGTTGGCATCTTGCCTTATGGTGTAAGCCTCTTCTGCTCCTACTGCCGCTACAGGTATTATATCATAGCCATACTCCATAGCCATACGCACAAAGCCTGTGCGGTCTGTCCATTTCAGCACATAGGCATCTCCTCTCTTCTTGCATATCTCCCTCGTCCCTCCCGGGAACACCAGCAGGCTCTCTTTGCGCTGCATCACGGCAGCACAGTTTTCCCTGCTTGCCTTCAGCACACCTAGGCGCTTTTGTATTATATCGCGCCATACAGGTATCTGAAAATGTGTACTGGCCGCCAATGTCCTCAGCAATATTCCCTTTTTCAGGTATAGCTCTACACCAAACGGGTAGCCATCCAACACACCTAATATAGTATGGTTGGATACGTATATCGCAGGCTTGGACACATCCAGCTTATCCAGGCCATAAAACTCCGGCGAAAACCAGAATTTAAAAGGTGCAATAAAATTACGGGCAAAGGATTTAGTAGGAGGTATAAAGTCGAACTTTGCCAGGTCAGAAACCTTCTTTGAAACTTTGGGCATGGATATTGCGTTTATGAAGATGTAAATGTACAATTGAATAGATATGAACTGAAACTAATGTTTTTAAATATTTTTAGTAAATATTTTGTTGCGAGAAAAGAAATATTAGCTTCGGCTTAACAGACAGAACGAATAGTATGGAAACTACCATTTATTTGATACCCGGTGTGGGGGCAAATCAGGACATCTTCAAGAATCTGGATTTGCCAAAAGAGAGCGAGGTGATTCACTTGAAATGGGTGAAGCACAAATCGGGTGAAAGCATACAATCCTACGTAAAGAGGCTTGTACCACAGATTAAGAAAGATACGACTCCTATCCTTATAGGTATGAGTTTTGGCGGTATAGTAGCTGTAGAGCTGTCTAAACTGGTGAAACCTGCAAAAACTATATTGATAAGCAGCATACGCAGCCGAAAGGAACGCCCGATTAAGTTTTCGGTAATGAGCAAATTGCCTTTCCACAAGTTTATTCCTGGTGGCGTTGTTGCGCGCCTTAATTTCTGGTGGAGTTGGGCCCTGGGCAACCTGACAAAAAAAGACAGGAAGATGATTGCCGAAATGATAAAAGGAATAGATATAGACTTTAACCATTGGGCAGCCGATAAAGCAATAACCTGGGAAAATGAGCACGTGCCGGATAACCTGGTACAGATACACGGAACAGCCGACACCATTTTCCCTCACATATATGTAGACCCATCCGCTTACCTTATCAAAGATGGTACTCATTGGATGGTGGTCAACAAGGCAAAGGAAATCAGCAACATAATCAAAAAAGAGCTTGCACAGCAAAAAGTGATAAACTCCCACGACAAAGAAAGACTATCGCATGCAGCATGACTGCACAACTAAAAAACATTTAAAGCACCCGTATTCAATGAATACGGGCGCTTTTTGTTTGGGGTAATTCCTGAATATGAAAATCTGTAAACTTCACATGCTACCGGCATGCTTTTAACCTTAGTAGGTATCAAACTGAAAAGCACCCTTATTCATGGTGATCCATACCATAGGGCAGCCAAACTGGCATTTCTCCACTATGCGGCCGCGCACGCGGTATATGTTACGGCCACTTTTAAAACCTACTTTGGTTACACTTACCAGCTCCACAGGCATATTGGTGCTGCTCACATCTGTCCACCCCTGTAGTGCGTATGCCCTGCTATACATCACCATAAATACTTCCCCTGCGTTTTCACCTATATTATACCGGCCGGGCACCAGAAGCCGCTCTGCTGTTGAGCTATCCAATGCCTGATTTTCAGCTAAAGGAAAGGCAAACGAAATACTTACACTTTTGTATGGGCCTGTCGGGCATGTTATAGTTGAGCCATAGCTGGTGCGCCTGCCATTGGCTTTCGGATATGCATAGCTCTTTGGCATACTAAACTTCAAGCCATCTCCACTTTTATACATCATGGTGTCTTTGTTCCCTGCCCATATAAAATAGCTTGAGTCCGCATCGGTGGTCAGCAGCTCCAGTCCCTCTTTAGGTATGCCGTTATCTTTTACCGGATCGTTGCCGTCCTTTTTGCATGCTGAAAATATTGCCAGCACAGCCAGCAACAAGGTGTAAGTTAGGTGTTTCATTATGTGTTATTTTTGCATGATAGATAATCCACAAGTAAGAAACCGTTGCACAGCGGGTTGAACAAATAAATTTCTACAGCAATGCAACCAACCGTAAAACCGGAGAGCATTTCCCCGCTATAAATCAACGCTCACATCACCATATACCGACCCATCCCCATTTCATTTTTATGACAAACATCATGCGCCATTTTGATGCGCGTCATAAGCCGGCGCATATCCATTCCGGACATTTGCATCCATATTTCTTACACTAATTAATAATCGGTTTTATGAAAAAGAATATTGGAGGTATAGATGGTTTCTTTCGCATGCTGTTAGCAGTAGTATTCATTTTTACAGCAGTGCTGTTTGGCCCTTGGTGGCTGGCCCTGTTCAGTTTGCCTATAATAGCAACCAACTATATCATGTATTGTCCGGTATATGACATGCTGGGATTGGATTTTGCCAATGCACCTGCCACCGGCAAGTAATAAATACTAAAGATGAAAACAGGATCTGCCGGTACTAAAACTACATGCTACCATTGTGGCGATGTGTGCCTGCACATTGTGCAGCACGACAACAAAGCATTCTGCTGCGATGGTTGCAAAACAGTGTACAGCATGCTGGCAGATAATGACCTGTGCGATTTTTACCTGTACAACGATACTCCCGGTCTTTCGCTGAACCAAAAGCGGCCAAAGCACCTTGAGTTTCTGGATGATGCAGCAGTGCAGGAAAAGTTCATCCGTTTCAGCGATGGCAAAATAGCTACCACCACCCTGCACATACCCAAGATACACTGTAGCTCCTGCATTTATTTGCTCGAGCAGTTATACAAGTTTAACAACGGCATCATGCGCTCCTCGGTCAATTTTCTGCGCAAAGAGGTGTACATCACTTATGACCAGCAAAAGACCAGCCTGCGCCAGGTGGCTGAACTACTCAGTAATCTGGGCTACGAACCCACCTTTAACCTGGAGCAGTTGGATGATAGCCAGCAAAAAGATGCAGGCTTATCGCCATACTATGTCAAAATAGCGGTAGCATTTTTCTGCTTCGGCAATATTATGCTGCTCAGCTTCCCTGAGTACCTGGGACTGGACATACTAGCAGAGAGCAGCTACAGGCGCTTTTTTGGCTACCTCAATTTTCTGTTGGCACTGCCTGTATTGTTCTTTTGCGCATCAGAGTTTTTCCGCTCGGCATGGAATGCTGCAAAGCAGCGCACATTGAACATGGATATTCCTATTGTGCTGGGCATGGTAGTCATGTTTGTGCGCAGCAGTATCGAGGTATTTACCAATTCAGGTTCAGGTTATTTTGACACACTCGCCAGCCTTACGCTGCTGATGCTCGTTGGCCGCATGTTCCAACAGCGCACCTACTACAACCTGAATTTTGACCGCAACTATAAATCCTACTTCCCGGTATCGGTTAGCAGAAAAAAGAACGGAGTTGAGGAGAATATATCCATCCAAAAACTGGAAGTGGGCGATATCATCATCATCCGCAACAGCGAGCTGATACCTGCCGATGGAATATTGCGCAAAGGCACAGGCTCTATCGACTATAGTTTTGTAACCGGAGAATCTAACCCCGTAAACCGCAGCATAGGTCAAAACTTGTTTGCAGGCGGCAAGCATATTGGCGCGGCCATAGAGGTAGAAATTACAAAGGCGGTATCACAAAGCTATCTTACCCAATTGTGGAACGATGTGGCTTTTCATAAAACAAACAACAAACAGCTTAGCACCATGGCCAGCCGCGTCAGCAGGTGGTTTACGCCAATGGTGATACTGATAGCATTGGCTGCCGCAGCCTATTGGTGGCATACAGATACACTTAGGGCATGGAACGCCTTCACCGCAGTGCTTATAATTACCTGCCCTTGTGCGCTGGCGCTTTCATCACCTTTCACCCTGGGC
>DLGO01000038.1:0-83788 GCA_002482725.1 Bacteroidetes bacterium UBA7692
TCACACCCCTTATGCCGTGCATATTGTATTAATGCTGTCCCAACTCCACCTGCACCCGATTGTATCAATACCTTATCTCCTTTATGCAGGTTAACCATTTCTGCCGCTGCAAAGTATGCTGTACAGTATTGGGTAGTAAGCGCAGTGGCCGTTGCGCTGTCCATGCTGGTTGGTATTATTGCTATAGCTCTTGCATCCGTTATAGCATACTCTGCATACCCGCCAAACCGGGTCATGGCCGTAACCTTATCACCCGGCCTTACGTTTGTTACTCCCGTGCCTACAGAATCTACTATCCCTGCTACATCGTATCCAAGGATACTTGGCAGCGGTGGTGCATCCTGGTACATGCCTTTACGAGCCATTACATCGGCAAAATTTAATCCGAAAGCTTCCACTTTTATCAGCACTTCACCTGCTTTAGCTACAGGCGTCGGTACTTCTCTTATTTCAAAACATCCTGTTGAGGCACCTGTTTTAACGAGTACTACTGCTTTCATATTTGTGGAGTGTATTTATTGACGGAAAGATATGTATTATCTATCACGTATAAAGTACGGAAAGATTGTGGAATCTCGTTTAAAATAGCGGGTTTTCTGCTCTTGGTATTGCTCCTATACCTGCGGCTTTCAGTATTTCGATATTTCCATCGATTACTTTCATCCCTTCAAATGGATCATTATCTATCAGGTATGGTCCATCCAGGTCTACCCAATCGGCCAACGATGCCAGTTGGGCTGCAGCACCGCAACCACAGCTACTTTCACTCATGCAGCCTATCAGTATTTTCATGTTGAGCTGGCGCGCTTTCTCTGCCATCTGCACTGCTTCTGTTATACCACCACATTTTTGTAGCTTTATATTTATCCCATCGAAGGCATCTTTTATAGCCGCAATATCAGCTAGTCGCTGGCAACTTTCATCAGCAATTACCGGCAGTGGTGATAATGCTTTAAATGCCGCATGAAGGGGTAAATCTTCCTTGGCAAAGGGTTGTTCTATTAGTATGCATCCTTTGGTCGCTAATAGCTTGCTTATGCTTTCTGCATGGCCTAAGTCCTTCCATGCCTGATTGGCATCTACTGCAAATGGATTTTTGCCTAGTGAGGTGAAATCTTCTATTACCTGCTCATCATTTATACCATTCAGCTTAAGTTTAAACAGCTTGAATTCTTTAGCAGATGCAAACTTCTCAGCCATCTCATCCTTTGTGCCTAAACCGATGGTATAAGTAGATTGTGCTTTTGGGTTATCTGATATTTCCAATAAATCTCTTACGCTCTGATTATGCATTTTTCCTTTCAGGTCCCATAATGCCATATCTATTGCCGCTTTGGCAGCAGTATTGCCAGTTTCATATGATTCCATTTCTTTAAAGAAGGCAAACCTATCCTCTATCGCCCGCTCGTTTATGAATGGCTTGATGCGGTTGATAAAACCTATCACGGAAGTGGTTGTCTCAGAGAGATAAGGAGGCAATGTAGCTTCCCCATATCCTATGTAATCTTTAAATCTGATAGAAACAAAAACGGCATCCGTATGTGTGCGGATGCCGTGTGCTATCTTAAATGGATATTTGAATTTCAATTGAAACGCCGAGAAAGATACCTGTATGTCAGCAGACATATTTTCCCTTTGCACTTTCAAGCTTATGCCAATGCTTTGCTAACCTCTGCAGCTGCTTCTTTCAGCAATATTGCCGAACGAACCTCAAGACCACTTTCGTCTATCAGTTTTTTAGCTTCAACAGCATTTGTTCCTTGCAAACGAACGATGATAGGCACCGGTATGTTGCCTATTGATTTGTAAGCATCTACTATACCTTGTGCAACCCTGTCGCAACGTACTATACCACCGAATATATTTACAAGGATAGCTTTTACGCTAGGGTCTTTCAATATAATACGGAAAGCCTTTTCAACGCGCTCTGCATTTGCTGTGCCACCCACGTCCAGGAAGTTTGCAGGCTCACCTCCACTCAATTTTATAATGTCCATTGTAGCCATTGCAAGTCCTGCACCGTTTACCATACAGCCTACGTTACCATCAAGTTTCACATAGTTCAACTCTGCATTAGAAGCTTCTACTTCTGTAGGATCTTCTTCGTTAAGATCGCGCATAGCCAATAAATCCGGGTGACGGTACAATGAGTTGTCATCCAAATCTATTTTACCATCTACAGCTATTATTTTGTTGTCCGATGTTTTCAGGCATGGGTTTATTTCAATCATGCTTGCATCTATGCTGATGTAAGTGTTGTACAAAGATTTGATGAACTTGGTCATCTCTTTGAATGCGTTGCCGCTAAGACCCAGGTTGAATGCAATTTTCCTGCATTGGAAATCCTGAAGGCCTACAGCAGGTTCTACCCACTCTTTCAATACCAGTTGTGGCGTGTGCTCAGCAACTTCTTCTATATCCATACCGCCTTCGGTAGAATAGATGAATACATTTTTACCTGTTCCCCTATCTAATAGTATGGAGATGTAAAACTCTTTTGTTTCGCTTTCGCCAGGGTAGTAAACATCTTGTGCTATCAGCACTTTGTTTACCAGTTTGCCGGCTTCGCCAGTTTGCTTTGTTACAAGCACGCCACCAAGTATGTTGGTAGAAATCTCTCTTACTTTATCTAGGTTTTTAGCAAGGGCTACACCATTTTGCTCAGTACCTCTTATTTTTCCTTTTCCTCTTCCGCCGGCATGCACCTGCGATTTTACAACTACCCAACTGCTTTTATAGCGCTCGTCAAGTTCTTTAGCTGCTGCTACAGCCTCATCCGGTGTGGTTGCTATTATACCTTCTTGTATTAAAGCGCCATTTTTTTTCAGCAATTCTTTTGCCTGGTATTCGTGAAGATTCATTGTTTGATTTAAATCGTTTGAGTTCCGTAAAATTTACCCCACAGTCCAAAATAAGGACTAAGAGCGAAGCGAAAATAAAAGTTGCGCGCAATATTGGGGAGAAAAGTTTCGGGCGTGGGCTTGCATTAAATAAAAAAACAATGCGAGACAGATACAGAACCCTCATTAACTGTAAACGCTCGCATTGCAAAAACTATGAGAAACTTAAGATCTTTACGACCGAGGTTCAATATAAAACGCCCTTATTCCCTTGTCAAGCCTGTTAATCATACTTTTTTACTGAAAGTTGGCCATTTTGTATCTTTTTCAGCATAAGAATATTCCAAACTCGCTATGTTTACCCTCATGAATTTTATAGAAGAATTGAAGTGGCGCGGAATGCTGCAGGATATGGTGCCGGGTACGGAGGAACTGTTAAATAAAGAAATGGTGACCGGGTATATCGGTTTTGACCCTACGGCAGACTCTTTGGGTGTAGGTAATATGGTACAGATTATGACTTTGCTCCACTTTCAGCGCAGTGGTCACAAGCCTGTTGCATTGGTGGGTGGAGCTACCGGTATGGTAGGCGACCCTAGTGGTAAGTCGCAGGAGCGCAACCTGCTTGATAAGGAGGCGCTAACCCACAACCTGAATTGCCAAAAGAGGCAGTTGGAGAAATTCCTGAATTTTGATTGTGGTGCCAACTCTGCCGAAATAGTAAACAACTACGATTGGTTTAAGGATTTTGGCTTTCTGGATTTTATACGAGATGTAGGTAAATATCTTACTGTGAACTATATGCTGGCAAAGGATAGCGTAAAGAATCGCCTGGAAAATGGTATGAGCTTTACGGAATTCAGCTACCAGTTGATACAAGGCTACGACTTCTACTACCTTTGGAAAGAGAAAGGCATTAAACTTCAGATGGGCGGAAGCGACCAATGGGGCAATATAGTTACGGGTACAGAGCTTATACGCAAAAAAGATGCAGGGGAAGCCTATGCACTTACCACCCACCTTATAAAAAAAGCAGATGGTACTAAATTCGGTAAATCTGAAGGCGGCAACATTTGGCTGGATGCAAAGCGCACTTCACCTTACAAATTTTACCAGTTTTGGTTAAATGCTACGGATGCAGATGTGGAAACATTCATTAAAATATTTTCACTGAAAGGACGGGAAGAAATAGAGGCAATAATTGAAACACATAAAGCAGACCCTGGTCTTCGTACTTTGCAGAAAGCATTGGCCGAAGAAGTAACCGCAAGAGTACACTCTACGGAGGAGTTGGAACGCGCAAAAGTGGCATCTGAAATTTTGTTTGGAAAAAGCACAAGCGAAGCGCTTCAATCTTTAACCGAAGGTGAAATAATGGATGTATTTGAAGGTGTGCCTGTTTTCGAAATGACAAAATCGGATTTAGGAGAAGGACTGGATGTAATATCCCTGTTAGCGGATAAAACAACGATATTGGCTTCTAAGGGTGAAGCTAAAAGGGCTTTGCAGGAAAACAGCATCAGCATAAATAAAGAAAAGGTAACAGGCGACACTAAAGTTACCACTGCTAACTTGCTGAATGGCAAATACCTGGTGGTGCAAAAGGGCAAGAAAAATTATTATCTCGTAATAGCATCATAGGCACATGAAATATCTTCTGTTTTTTTTAGCTGTTAGTCTGGTTGCTGTGAGCGGTTGTACTAAACAACCATTTGCCTGCTTTTTGGTAGATTATAACATCGATAGCATCCCGGTAAATAAAACGGTTCAATTCAATTCATTTTGCAGCAATGAAGGGCAGGATTACTTCTGGGATTTTAATAATGGTGACAGGTTCTACGATCCGGTTATCAATTATGTATTTACAGATACAGGCAAATACGAAGTTTTTTTATTGGTTACCAATGGAAAAAAAACGGCATCCGCAAAAAAAATATTGACTGTAAAGCCATAGCGCGAACATAATTGGCTTGCCGCTGTTAAGGTGTCCTAACATTTATTTAATGAAGGATATTGTACAACTCAATGACCTGCACAAAAAGTATGGCAATTTCACTGCTGTAGATGGTTTAAGCTTACAGGTGAAGGAAGGTGACGTGTATGGATTTTTAGGTCCTAACGGAGCCGGCAAGAGTACCACTATCCGCATGATGCTCTCTCTTATTGCTCCAACCTCGGGTGAAGTAAGGATATTTGATAAGTCACTTGTGACCTCCCGCGAAGAGATAATGCGTAATGTAGGATGCATCATCGAGAAGCCTGACTTTTATTTGTATATGAGCGCTGTGAAAAACCTGCAGCTATTTGCACGCATGAATGGCGTGAATCCATCAAGCAAAGAGGTTAATGAGCTGTTTGATCTGGTTGGCTTAGCTGGTAGGCAGAATGACTTGGTTAGGACATATTCTCATGGTATGAAGCAGAGATTGGGCATAGCCCAAACACTAATTCACTCTCCTAAGCTCATAGTGTTGGATGAGCCAACCACCGGCTTGGACCCAAAGGGAATTATTGACCTGCGAAATTTGATATTACGACTCAAGAATGAGTTTGGTAAAACCATCATTTTATCATCTCACATACTCAGCGAAATAGAGCTAATAGCAGATAGCATGGTAATTATCAATAAAGGTAAGGCCGTAGCTCAGGGTCGCGTGAGCGAACTGCTGTCCAATCAGGACCTGATTGTAACATTTGAATTAAATGACACCGTTGCTGCCGAGCGTATTATACAGGAAACTGTATGGCATGGGAAGTTAAGGGTCAGTGGTAGCGGGGAGTTGAAATTGCAAATTTCAAAAGAGGAAATAAGTGAAGTAGTTAAACTATTTGTACAGCATGGAATACTTGTAAATAGTGCTACCTATAAACGTACCCTTGAGGATTATTTTTTGAAACTAACTGCTAATAACTAAATTAACATGCTCAATTTAATCAGTATAGAGTTATACAAAATTTTCAGTAAGCCACGCAGCTATATTGGGTTTGGAGCCATTACCGCCATAGTAGTGCTTATTGAGTTTGCATTATGGCTGGATGGTAAGAGCTACCTGAGTTTTATTCTACAATCGCTGGAACAATCTTTTCAGGTGGAGGGTAATATATTGAATGGAAATCTTGTATGTTTTATCATTTTGCAAACACTTATTGTTCAGATGCCGCTACTTGTAGCGCTTATCACCGGAGATCTGGTTAGTGGTGAGGCTGCTACCGGAACCATCCGACTGGTTCTTACCAAACCTTTTTCCAGAGCACAATTGCTTTGGGCTAAATATGCTGCCGGTTGTACTTATACTTTCATGTTGTTGCTATGGTTGGGTGTGCTGGCATTGTGCGGAGGCCTCTTGATTTTTGGCGCCGGTGATATGATAGTTTTAAAGAGTGATGGTCTTACTATTATACGGGGAGATGATACTTTGTGGCGTTATCTTGGAGCATTTAGCATAGCATTCCTTAGCCTGGTGGTTGTTGCAACTTTTTCCATGATGTTATCTTGCTTTACGGATAACTCCATTGGTCCCATTATTTCTTCCATGGCCGTAATTATTCTTTTTACCATTATTGGTACGTTGGATGTGCCTTTTTTCGATAAGCTGAAGCCTTTTCTTTTTACTACTCACATGATTGTGTGGCGAAACATGTTCGATAATCCTCTTGATACTTCACAGATTGTCCAATCATTGATTATTCTTTCAGGTCACATTGTAGTGTTTTTTTCTGTGGCATATTATCACTTTACCCGAAAAGATATTTTGAACTAATCCCAATAAACAGTTTTATGATAAAAGGCTTTGCAATCTTACTATCTGGCTTATGCTTTGGTCAGTTAATTATGGCACAAACACCACGTCAATTAATTGCACAGGTAAATCAGAAATTTGCCAAGGTAAATGACTACAGTGCCGATCTGGAAATGAAATTTGATATACCAGCAGTAAAAATTGAGAATATTTCAGGTAAGGTATTCTATAAAAGGCCTGATAAGTTCCGGATAAGGACAAAGGGCATAATTTTTCTGCCAAAGCAAAATCCATACTACAGCATGCAGAGCATTGCTGATACCAATTCTTTTATGGCGGTAGCTACCGGTACAGAGGTTGTTTCAGGTGTAACAGCTACAGTAGTTAACGTGATACCTAATAACAATAATGGGGATCTGATTTTAGGTAAATTCTGGATAGATGCCGTGCAAAAAGTAATTTTGAAATCACAGCTTACCACAAAAAGCAGCGGCACCATAGGTATTGAAAATACCTACGGAAGCAAGCTGCCTTATGCCTTGCCTGATAATATTGTATTTACAATTGATGTAGCGAAATTTAAAATACCGAAAGCCCTGGCGGTGGATATTAATAGTAAAACAAAGGCTGCTGATACCGGAAGCGCAAAAGGAGTGGGAGTCATATCCCTCCGGTTTGGGAACTATGCTATTAATACCAAGCTGAAAGACACAGTATTCACAGAGCCTTAGCGCTATGTGGACATAACTATTGAAACAACCCTTAACTTTGTGGCATGTTGCGCCAATTAAGTATTAAGAATTATGCGATCATCGATGAGCTGGAGATTAATTTCTCCGGCAAGTTCAATATTATAACCGGTGAAACCGGTGCAGGTAAATCAATATTATTAGGTGCTTTATCCCTTATTTTGGGCGATAGGGCCGATACTAAGGTTTTATATAATACAGAAGAAAAATGTTCTGTAGAGGCTCAATTCGATATTTCCAAACTGAAGCTTCTCCCATTCTTTGAGTCAAATGAACTGGATTATGAGGATATAACCATAATCAGACGTGAGATAAACCAAAGTGGTAAAACCCGGGCATTTGTAAACGATACTCCTGTAAACCTGCAAACGCTAAAGGCTTTGGGCGATAAGCTGATAAACCTGCACAACCAACACCAAACGCTGGAGCTGGTAGAAGCAGGTTTTCAGTTGAATACGGTTGATATTTTGGCCGGAAACGGGCCGCTATTGAAAGAGTATAAACAGCAGTATCACAGCCATAGGGTTAATAAGCAGGCTTTGGAGGCTCTTCTTCAGGCGCAGCGCATTGCAAGCACAGAATCGGAATTTATTCAATACCAAATAAAGGAATTGGGCGATGCGGCATTGCAGCAGGATGAGCAGGAGCAGCTGGAAGCTGAGCAGCAAACATTGAGCAATGTCGAGGAAATAAAAACCTCACTTGGTTCTGCCAGCCGCATATTGGATGATAGCGACCTGAGCCTTATTAATCAGTTAGCGGAGGTGCAAACCCACCTGCGCCATATCAAGCAGTTCAATACAGAAATAGCATCGTTGAGTGAGCGAATTGCTTCTACTGCTATAGAGTTGAAAGATATAGCACGGGAAATGGAGCATCTGAATGATGCTACAAGCCATGATCCACAAAGATTGGATGAAGTAAATGGACGCTTGGCACTATTGTACCGCCTAACTAAAAAGTATGGCGTAAGTGATGTAAATGGTTTGATAGAAATTGAGAAGAATCTTCAATTGAAAGTATCTTCTTCTGATAATGTAGAGCAGGAGATAGCTGCGCTGGAAAAGCAAATAGCGGCGCAGCATAAGGGCTTATTGTCTTTGGCTGACAAGCTGCATCAGGCCAGGAAATCTATAGTAAAGAATACAGAAGATACGGTTAATACTTTGCTGAAAAAAGTAGGTATGCCCGATGCTACTTTCAAGGTTTCCATAGAGCAGTTGCAAAAGGGGGATTTTAATAGCGATGGGTTTTCCACGGTACAGTTTCTGTTTAGTGCCAACAAAGGTTTTGCCCCCCAGGAGATAAGATTGGTAGCTTCCGGAGGTGAGTTGTCGCGCTTGATGCTGTGTATAAAATCGCTGCTGGCAGATTATACCGAGTTGCCTACCATGATTTTTGACGAAATTGATACCGGTATCTCCGGCGAGGTGGCCAAGAGGGTAGGGGAGATTATGAAGAAATTGTGTGACAAGCACCAGATAATAGCTATTACCCACTTGCCGCAAATGGCTACTGCAGGTGATACACATTTTTATATTTATAAGGAAACCAAGAGCGATAAGACCCGTACCCGAATCAAAGAACTGAAAGGGGAAGACAGGGTGGTCGAAATTGCAAAAATGCTAAGCGGTGAACAGGTAAGCGATGCTGCTTTGGCCAATGCGCGTGAGTTGATTGCGGGCTTGTAAAGCTTCTTTCAAGGTTACGAGATTATCACAATTCCGGTTTTATTCTAATCGTAAAATTCGGTTCAAAACTAATTCCAGTTGATTTGAACCTTTTTTAGCAGTTTTTCGTTTATATCTTGATGTTTTCAGAATTGCGGTCAATCTTTCTTGTTAAGAAAATAGAAATGATTGCAGTCCGATTTTAACAATTCTACTTTTAAAACGTCTTAACTTAAAATGCAAAAATTATGGCAACTAAAAAGAAAATATTATTAGTAGAAGATGATCCGAATTTGGGTAATCTTCTTCAGGATTCTTTAGAGCTGAAAAACTACGAAGTTGTGCTGAAGAGAAATGGCGAGGATGGACTAAGCGAGTTCAAGCTGAATAAATATGACATGTGCATCTTTGATGTAATGATGCCTAAGAAGGATGGATTTACATTGGCAAAGGATGTTCGCCGTATCAATTCTCAGGTGCCTATTATTTTCCTTACAGCTAAGGCGATGAAGGAAGATACCATAGAGGGCCTTAAAATTGGTGCAGATGACTATTTGACCAAACCTTTTAGCATGGAGGAGTTGATATTACGTATGGAGAATATCTTCAAGCGTTTGCCAATGTCGGAAATGGTAGAGCAGGAAGTATTTAATATAGGCAAAATCAACTTTGATAATGCTACGCGTATTCTTACTGTAGATGGTACAACTCAGAAACTTACAACTAAAGAGTCTGAATTGCTTAAAATGCTGGCTCTGAATATGGATAGGGTATTGGAGCGGGAAATTGCTTTGAACTCAGTTTGGGGTACAGATTCTTACTTCGCAGGCCGTAGTATGGATGTATATATTGCAAAACTGCGCAAATACCTGAAAGCAGATCCTGCTGTAGAGATATTGAACGTACACGGCACCGGCTTCAAATTGCTGGTGAAAAAATAATACCACTGCTTTCATAGCTTGGTTACGGTAGCCTGTTGAGTAATCAATGGGCTATTTTTTTTGGCTGCAAATACTTAGTTGGAACAACTTTTTACACCAACTATTTATTATAGTGCTTTATTCGTATTATAAGCAAGGCGCAGAATCGGACCCAAGTTGCAACTGAGAAACGCGATCAATAAATTATTAAGATGAATTCAAAAAGTCTCTGATAATGGAACAGACATTTAATGTGGGTAACAGGACTTATCCGCTGCCATATATTTTGGAGGACATCCACGAATGGCCAATATACAAATTGAGCCAGGACAGGGAGTCATTTACAACCGAGGTAAAACAAAGGACCAAGGAAAAGATTAAGGCCAAATTTAAGGGGGATGCTACATTGCGTGATGAACTTACCCGGGTTCTTCATTTTGAACGCATACGCCTTACAGAGAAAGCGTGGAAAGCTGATCCTAAAGATGAGGGCAGCTTTTGGAGTAGTATCAAAGGCAAGATAATCAGGCTGGATCAGCCTGATTCCGGTATTACCGCAGATGAGATAATAGATGATGTACTGGATAGGTATGTAGAGGAGATAACCGGTAATTTTGACATCAATACTTTCTCCCTTGCACGCACCATTCTGCCACAATTTTTTGGCAGGGTATTAAATGCAGCCCCAGGCAAATGGTTCAAAACGATTAGCCAGAATGCCAAAACGATACATGAGAAAATTCCTATTACGGGAAATGTAGACAGGATACGCCACTTGGCAAGCAAAGGCACGCTGGTGGTAGTGCCTACGCACTTTAGCAATATGGACTCNNCGATTGGCTGGGTACTGAATGAACTTGGCCTGCCTGCATTTACCTATGGTGCCGGGTTAAACCTGTTCAGCATCAAGATACTTTCCTATTTCATGGGTAAGCTGGGTGCCTATAAGGTAGACAGGAGAAAGAAGAACTCGGTATACCTTGAGGCATTGAAGAGCTACAGCTGTGTAGCATTGGAACGTGGAGCGCATAGCATTTTTTTTCCGGGAGGCACCCGTACCCGCTCCGGCTCCATAGAGCGTAAGCTGAAGTTGGGGCTGTTGGGTACTGCAGTTGAGGCTCAGAAATATAACTTTAAGAAATTTCCAGAGCAGCTCGCACCCAAAATTTTTGTGGTGCCGATGAATATCAATTACCACTTTGTACTGGAGGCCTCCAGCCTGATAAATGAATACTTGAAAGAAATTGGCCAGTATCGTTTCCTGAAGGAGAATGATGAATACTCCACCTCCTACAAAATGGTGCGTTTCATTTTTAAATTTCTTTCAGCCAGCTCATCGCTAACCATTTCTTTTGGTAATGTAATGGACGTATTTGGCAATGAAGTAGATGATGATGGTAATAGCTTTAATCACTTGGGGAATCCTATAAATACGAAAAACTACTTTGTAACCAATGGTGAGCTAAAAGATGACCAGCAGCGCGATGAAGAATACACCAAGATACTTGCAGAAAAGATAGTGGAGAATTACGCCCGTTTCAATACGGTGCTTACCAGCCACCTGGTTTGCTTTACGCTGTTCGAGCTGATAAAGAAAAAGTATACTACCGTAGATTTATTTACGCTGATGCGTACACCCGATCAGGATATTTTCATACCGGAGGGCGACCTGCATGAGGCCATAGAGCGCGTAAAGGAGCGTGTAAAAGTGATGTTTGCCGAAGGTGATATACAGATGTCTCCCGAGATACGATGGAATGTAGAGAAGATAATAGACCATGGTATGAAGAACATTAACCTGTACCATACTGCTAATCCCATCAAGAAGATTTCCGGAGGGTACGGTACAGAAGACTTAAAGCTGTTGTTCTATTATCGCAACCGTTTGGATGGTTATGGTTTGGAGAAGTATGTTTAAGAGGGATCTTACTTAGGTGCTTTCCTTACCAGGTATATTGCTAATGCCCCAAAAACAAAATTCGGGAACCATACTCCCAAAAACGGAGGTAAAGTAGAGTTGGTAGAGAATGTTACCGAGAACTTCATTATAATCTCGTATAGCGCACTTAGCCCGATGCCCAATACAAGGTGCCATCCCAATCCCCCGCGAACCTTACGCGAGGCTACGCTCACGCCTATCAGCGTTAGAATGTATATGCTGAATGCGGAAGAGGTCCTCCTATGCCATTCTACCTCATAAAATTCAATATCGCTCAATCCGCTTTTGGTCATATAATCTATATGGTCAGATAGCTCTGCTGTTGTCATTTCCTCCTTTATACTTCCGGTAAAAGAGAAGTCGTCCGGCTCAAATACAAAAGAGGTATCTAACTGTGCTATTGCTCTCAGCTTTTCCCCGTTTTCGGTAAAGTTTCGTATATAAGTGCCTGTTATTCTCCACTTTTTTTCCTTCTTCAGCCACTGTATTTTTTCACTGCGGATTTTGGATACAAGCTTGCCTTTGTCAAATTTTTCCATGGCAAAATGATAACCCTCTGCGCTGCCCGGCGAATAGTTTTCTATGTATATGATTGTGCTGGGTGCTACCTGCCTATGGAAGTTATAGCGCATGCTGCCCTGGTATTTGTTTATATACTTATGTTCAAATGCCAGCCTCTTTTTATTGGATTGAGGTACCAGCCAGTTATTGCTTATCCATAAGCCTGTACCCAGTATGGTAGCACCTAAAAAGTACGGATAAAGCATGCGGTAAAAGCTGGTGCCGCTGTTTAGTATGGCTATTATCTCTGACCTGTTTGCCAGTTGCGAGGTGAAGAATATAACGGCTACCAACACAAAGAATGGAGCCAGTAGTGCGGATATGTATGGTACAAAGTTTACATAGTATTCGAATACTATGGCAGAGAGCGGAATGCTGTTGTCCAGGAAGTTATCAATTTTTTCGCTCAGGTCTATAACTATGGTAATAGATATAAGCAGGCCTATGATAAAGAAGAATGTCCCCAAAAACTGCTTTAGTATATACCAATCTAATTTCTTCATCTATCTGCTTTGCGCGCGGTTATTTTGAGTTTTTCTGCTCATCCAGCAGGTGGTCAAAATCATCGAATGCGCCTTTGAACATAGGTACTACTTTTCCGCTGTATTTCACTACATCCGGCGCAAATGTCTCTACATAATGGTATAAATGAGAGGATTTCTTTTGCGATGCCGGTAAAGCCCCCCATTTATCTGTAAACCACAGGAACACACAGATTACATACAATCCTATCAACGCATGGATACAGCCTCCCAGCAATTGGTTCACCAGATTCAGGGTAAATGCTTTCAGCAATTGCTCCAGCATCCAGGCTATTAGCCGCACCAGTAATACTACGAGAATAAATACCAGTATAAATGATATTACGGCGGTCATTTTAGGATCCGGGCTTAGCGTTTCCTTTACGAACTTTGCCGCCATATACGAAAACTTAAGTGCCACCATGATGCCCAAAAAGTAGGCAGCCAGTGAGAACAGCGCATAGATGATGCCTTTCTTATACCCCCAATAGAAGCCAACACCGATAAACAGCAGGAAAATAATATCTATAATCAATTCAGTAAAATTTGGTCGGCTAAAATTACCTGTATTATACCAATTCCATTACTGGACTTAAACACTAAAAGTCGTAACCGAATGTGAAATAGTACACCGGCTTTTTGGTAAAGGCTCCTGTATCGTATCCCCAGGCGGCATCAAATTTCAGGTAATAGCCTAGAAGTGATGTTCTGAAGCCGGGGCCAAGGCCAAAAACTACAGGTGTACGGTATTGTTTTACCCTGATGGTAGATACACTGTTGCTGTATGGCTTAAAGAACAACGGGTTGGTATCGCTGAAAGGCGAAATTCCTTCCCATGCTGTACCCGCATCAAAAAATGCTACCAGCGTAAAGTTTTTCAGGAACTCAGAGCGTAGTGGCGTGCTTTTCATAATGGCAAAAACAGGTATGCGCAGTTCAGAGTTTATAGCAGCGTAGCTATTGCCGTTTCTGGCATTTTGCAGGAATCCGCGCAGTGGCGTTGCCAAAGTCTGGAATGCATAACCATTATTCGTATTGATAGGGGTGTTCCTGTCGAATGTGCTGCCGTTTTTGCCGGTTATCCAGCTATCTACGCCACCCAGGTAGTATATCAGTTTACTATTGCCCAGCGAGGTTCCCATGCTGATCCTGTTAGCCCATATCATTTGGCGGAATATTTTCAGGTAGTGCCTGGCATCCAACCCCAGTACCGTAAACCATTTGTTGTTGATGCTTGGCAGTGGCACATCGTAGCCTTCGCGTATGGTTCTTGTTTTAAAAGGAAATTCTTTGTGTATCTCTCCAAACACCTTTATACGCCAGCCATAGCGTATGTTGGCTTGTACATTCAGCGTATTGTCAAATACATAATCCGCTTTCAGGAACAACCAATTGGTCATTTGTGTCGGCGTTTTCAATGTAGTGTCGCTAATGGATTTGTATATAGTCTTATCGTTACGGAACGCAGCACCAAAGCCAAAGCGCTGTAACACATCTATTGGGTAGCGGAAGTCAGCTTCCAGGTAGTGCGTCTTTACGCTTATGTCATTTTCAGTAAGCGATTTTCTATAGAAGGTGAACTTTTTGTCAATGCGCTTTTTAAGGTTCTCGTAGGTGATAAAGTATTCGCTATTGCCATTTATACCACTGAAAGGCAACCTTAGTCCACCATACAACTTATGATTTTCAAGCAAATCAGAAATGCCAAATTTCAGGCCAAAGCTGATAGGGGGAATGGTGAAGTTTGGATTGTTTGGGTTAAACGGTTGGTAACGGGTCATGATAAGCGAGTTATCCAGTTGGGTAACTATATCGTCAACGCTGAATTTAACGGAGTAGGCTAATACCTTGGTGCTTTTGAATACATAATTTCCATTCAGTCCGCTGGCTATATTCAGCTTACTTGATGCAGTATTGGCAGAGTCCCAGTTAAACAAAGGCACTCCATAATCGAATTCACTCTGAAAATCAAAAGGTCGTGTGCCATTGCTGCCGGGTGCCGGAGCGTTGGCCTGTGGAAGTACGGTGGGTGCAGTAGCTTTTGCAGGTGTTGCTTTACCTTGTGTTTGCTTGCCAAAATCGGTAGAGAAATTAATGGCGCCCGTTGCCGCACTTGCGTATGGTATTTTGTAAAAGAGTGTTTTGTTGTTTTGCTTTACCAGTTCTATCACCAGCTCTTTTGAAGGTAGTATCTGTTGTTCACGTATGCTGAACAGGTTATTGCTTACCTGCGCAGTGCGGCCCTTTAGCTTATATATCGCTTCCTGCCTTATATCGGTAATCTTAACTTCTTCCATGTTTACGAAAGAATCGATCACTTGGGACTCATGCAGCGACATGGCACTTTCTTCGCCTGTTTCTTTGTCTACGTAGGTATATATCTTCTGGTAGTGGTCAAAAACGGTTTCAAAAGTACCTGTGTACCTGTTGCTGATTCCGTTGGCATCGCTCAGGAAGCTGTACTCCGTTTCAGAGAAGGGCTGTGCATAGGTTTCATCTGCCAGGGGCGTATTGGTTATCTGGTTTATGGTACCTGGGTCGTCCAAATTAATGAAGAACAAGTCCAGCCTTTTGCTTGGAAATGGCTGATTGGTGTACCGCTCTTCCTTTATTTCATCATTTGGCCTGTTGCTCGAGAACATAATACCCTTCAGGCTATCAGCTTCTATGTAGCTTGGGTATAGGTCATCAAAATAATCATTGGTAAGCTTGGTAGTAGTGGTACTTGCTATCTTGTACAGGAATATATCGCTCTGCCCGTTTTGCTGCGCGCTCAGCACCAGGTTTTTAGAGTCAGATGTATAGTTCATGTGAAGTACCTTCTGGAATTTTTCAACCCTCGCTACTTTCATTTTATCTTTCTCCAGATCGTATATGCCTAAATAAATTACCGCTCGTTTTTCGAAGATTACCGCTAATTCCTTACCGTTTGGCGACCACGCCAATAGTGGCTGCGATAGGTCGGTAAATACAGTATTGGTGCGGAATCCGCCTTTTAGAATAGTTTTCTTTTTGTTGGTTTCTGTATTCAGCAGGTGCACCTTGTACCTGCCCATATCGTTGCTGCTGAAAGCAAGATGCTTATTATCATTACTTAGGCGCGGCTGGTAGTAGTCTATACCTTTTTTGCTTTTACGCTTTATGATATTGGCACTTGATCTTTTAGTGGTGTTCATGCTTTCGTTGTTGAAGCGAGCCACATAAAAATTGTACCACTCTATCAGGGTTTCATCTACGCCTTTGCCTATTACAAACTGAAAGCCGTTCTCGGCGCTGCGGTTTATGCGGGTCAGGTACAGCAGGTTGCTTACCGACTGCTTGCCGTATTTCTCTTCTACATAGTGGAAGAGGCTGTGTCCCACAAAGGCTGCTTCTTCAGTAGTCAGCTTATTCAGTTTAGAGAATCGCCCGCTCATAATACCATCGCGCAGTTTATCCTCCAGTGAGCTGCTCCACGGCTGTGCCACATAGCTGATAAAACCTTTCCTGTACCAGTCGGGCAGGCTTAGCATTACGGCATTTTGCAAAAACTCTACAAACGAGCTTCCCGACATCAACTTATCAAAATACAGCCTTGCCAATCCTTCGCGTATCTGCTGGTCTACGTGCTCGTGCGACCCATTGAAATAGATGTATAGCTTATTTTCCGGAAGGTTGGTGGTGCCACCACCATTGTTGGCAGGCTCGTAAATACCGATATTGGTCTGGTTCAATTCATTGATGGAATTGTAGACTATCAAGTCTATCTTTCTGCGGTATTTAAAGTCCAGAGTAGTGCTTAATTCCTTAGAAAACTCTTCGGCATACTTGATGGCATATTTGCCTACATCTTGCCCGCCCTGGTAGAAGTAGGTGTTGAAATGGTCGCTTTCGTAAAAGGAGAAAATGAAGTCTTTGTATTGTACCCGGTTCTGTCCGTATTGCACAGTATTTGTTTGCGCCATAGTGTAATGAGCGCAGCCAAGGAATACCAGAAAAAGGAATAATATTTTATATAGTAATTTCAATTCTACCGCGGATTTATTCGCAAAATGTTGAGCCTTAAAAGGTTCTCATCGCTATCTTTGCACAATATAATATTTGCTGTAAACAAAACGAATTCTTTCGGGTTTTGAATTCCAGCTTTCTTAAATAAACTAAAATGAAGATTAAAAAGTTCACGTTCAGCCCGATTCAGGAAAATACTTATGTAGTTTACGATGAAACGGGAGAGTGCGTGATTATAGATCCGGGTTGCAGCAATGAAACAGAGCGACAGAAGCTGGCCCACTTCATACATGAAACCCGCCTCACTCCAGTTAAGCTGCTGAATACTCATTGCCATATAGACCATGTAGCGGGAAATAAGTTTGTAATGGAAACATACAATGTAGGACTGCTGATACACCGCAATGAGTTGCCTATACTGCACGAAGCACCTAAGTTTTCACGTTTCTTTGGTTTAGAGTGCCCGCCATCGCCCGAGCCGGAGGCTTTTATAGATGAGAACGACACGGTTACTTTCGGTGAAACAACTTTTACAATTTTGTTTACACCCGGGCATTCGCCTGGCAGTATCTGCTTTTATAATGCAGCGGAGAACAAAATATTTTCAGGCGATGTGTTGTTTATGGGAGGCATCGGCCGGTACGACCTGCCGGGTGCCAATGGTGCAGATCTTTTCAAAAGTTTGGACGAAACCATGATGGGCTTGCCCGATGATGTTACAGTATACTCAGGCCACGGTCCGGAAACTACTATAGGAAATGAGCGCAGGACAAATCCGTATCTCAATCCTGCTTTCCGTGACCAACTTTAACTATGAAACAAAAACTAAAAGCCGATTTGCCCCAGAAAACCTGCATAGCCTGTAATCGTCCATTTAGCTGGCGAAAGAAATGGGAGCGGGATTGGGAGAACGTAAAGTACTGTAGCGATAGGTGCAGAAATGCTAAGCCAGGGGAGAAGCCTTAGTATGAAGCGGGTTTTTTAATGGGAGATAACTCCCAAAGTATTTTATTTTTGAAAGATCAAACACAGAAGTTATGAGCACATTAGAAGCAACAAATGCAACCGATACTTTAACGGAAGATTTTCTGCCGCTAAACGGAACAGACCATGTAGAGTTCTATGTAGGTAATGCCAAACAGAGCGCATATTATTACCAGAGCGCATGGGGTTATGAACTGGTAGCCTATTCCGGTCCGGAAACCGGTGTGCGCGACAGGGCAAGCTATGTATTGCAGCAAGGCAAGATAAGGATAGTGCTGACCACGGCCATGAGCCCTGAGCACGAAATATCGAAGCACCAACTGTTGCATGGTGATGGCGTAAAAATGATAGCACTTTGGGTAGATGATGCCCGCAAAAGCTTTGAAGAAACGACTAAGCGTGGTGCACGCCCTGCTATGGAGCCAACGGTGATAAAGGACGAACACGGTGAAGTGGTTATATCTGCTATATATACTTATGGCGAAACAATACACAAATTTGTAGAACGCAAGAACTATAATGGCGCATTCCTGCCGGGCTATGTGGCTAAGAAAAGTGGAGTACCCGTAAAATCGGTGGGTCTAAAGCATATAGATCACTGCGTAGGTAACGTGGAGTTGGGTAAAATGAACGAATGGGTGAAGTTTTACGAAGATGTAATGGGATTTAAACTATTGCTGACATTCGACGATGAGGATATATCTACTGAATACTCTGCGCTGATGAGCAAAGTGGTGAGCAATGGTAGCGGATTTGTGAAATTCCCTATCAATGAACCTGCCGCAGGCAAAAAGAAATCTCAGATAGAAGAGTACCTGGATTTTTATCATGGGGAAGGACTGCAGCATATAGCTATAGCAACAGATGATATTATCAGCACAGTAACTGAACTGCGCGCAAGGGGCATAGAGTTCCTGCATGTGCCTGATAGCTACTACAGCGAGGTTTGGACACGCGTAGGTAAAATTAACGAAGACGTTGAAGCCATTAAGAGCTTGAATATTTTGGTAGACCGAGATGATGAAGGCTACCTGCTGCAATTGTTCACCAAGCCTATACAGGACAGGCCTACAGTATTCTTTGAGATAATACAGCGCTGCGGTGCCAAAAGCTTTGGTAAAGGCAACTTTAAAGCATTGTTCGAAGCGATAGAACGCGAGCAGGATCTCAGAGGGAATCTGTAATGTGAGAAGGCAATCGGAGCGGCATCTAAAGGGAGTTGCTTTTTAACTACATTATTTAGAAATAAGAAAGGCGATACACTTCACGTGTATCGCCTTTTCTATTGTGTAGCAATCGGGAGATTGTATCTTGTATTTCTTATTTTGCTTTTTTAGCTGGTGCTGCTTTTTTAGCCGGTGCTTTCTTCGCGGCTGGTTTTGCAGTTGCTTTAGCTTTACTTGCCGGAGCTTTAGATGCTGTTGCTTTAGCAACAGCTTTCTTAGCAGGGGCTACCGCTTTGGTAGCAGTCTTTTTAGCTGTAGCTACTGTTTTCTTTGCAGTTCCTGTAGCCTTTGCTACTGCTTTTTTAGCAGTGCCTTGTGCTTTGGCTACTGTTTTCTTAGCCGATGTTTCTACTTTTTTAGCCACCTTAGCTACGGCTTTGGTTGCTTTGCCGGCAGACTTAGTAGCTTTGGCGCCTGATTTAGAAGCAGATTTAGTAGCTGTATTAACTGCTTTGGTAGCTTTCTTCTGAGCATCTTTTGCTACTGAGGTTACTTTAGCTTTTACTGCATTTACAGCCTTTGTTGCTTTGCCTTGCAGTGAACCACCTTTAGCTGATTTTGATGCTGTTTTTTTGCCACGAGAAGATGGTTCTAAAGAATGAGTTACTTTATCCAATCCTTCACCTATTACATCTACCGCCTTATCGCGCAGTTCTTCAGTTTTTTCTTTCACACCTTCTATAGCGTGGGTTACCGCGCCTTTGATGCTGTCAGTAATTTCTGTAAACTTACCTTTAAGGTCAGAACCTTTAGAGTTTTTGGCGGCTGCTCCTGCAGATTTTCCGGATGGCTTATTCTTATTCATTTCTCTTTGATTAATAGTTAAAAATTATATTATTCCTAAAGCTAAAAGCTTGTGCCTGAAGGACCACTTCTAGCTTTCGTGGAGAAAATTACGCAAGTTTTTTTCTTTTTTTAAAATAGCTAAGAGAAATTATCGCGTTTTTTAAGATAATTACTCATTTAATGAGCTGATTTACGCAAAATTGAAAGGAAAAGCATATTGTGTGTATTTATTTGCTCAAAATGGGTATTAAATTACCTTAATTGAGCAGTTATTCTACATTCCTAATTTCCAATTCGTATCTTAGTCCCATTATACCGGAGTTTCAAATTCCTGATAATATATTGACAAAGGCACTGGTAATTAGCTATTAGCTAATAGTGGCAAGGGGCTTTTATAAATATAAAAATATATGCCTTCATTTTTGGCATCATTTTCTATTAAGTAGTAGCATGACTATTTTAATCCCTAATGTTGTTGATGACAGGTTCATTATCGTACAGGGATTAGTTTTATCAACTTAACTAACGCAACACAGAGACTTATGCCTTTAATTTATGTAATAGATGACGATGCGGATATAACGGCGCTACTGAAGCGTTTCTTATCCAAAAACGGGTATGAGGTAGAAGTTGCCACGAGTGGTAAGGAGGGCCTTGCCAAACTGGAAGCCAGGAAGCCTGATCTTGTAATGAGTGATTTCCGTTTGGGAGATTATGATGGTGCAGACCTTTTGGTACGCATGAAAGAAATGTATGCAGATGTGCCGGTTATCATCATTACCGGTTACTCTGATGTAAAGATAGCTGTAAAGGTTCTGCGCCTTGGAGCATTTGACTATGTAACCAAGCCACTTCTACCAGAAGAGATATTGCTTACTATTAAGAAAGCATTGCAGTCGGGAGGAGAATCTACGCAGCATGATCATGCATTTACATCAGATAGTTTGTCGACAACACCTTCAGAGAAAAAACAGCAAGCATCTAATGCTCACTATAAAAAAGGCAATAGCAATTACCTTTTTGGTAAAAGTGATGCTTCGCAGAATCTGCTAAGGCAGATAGAGCTGGTAGCACCTACCAACTATAGCATTATAATATATGGCGAAAGCGGGGCCGGTAAAGAAGGCGTAGCGCGCACCATACATGAAAGAAGCAAACGATCGTCAAAACCTTTTGTGGCCATGGATTGCGGAGCTATTTCAAAAGAATTAGCGAATAGTGAATTGTTTGGCCATGAAAAGGGTTCATTTACGGGTGCGCTGGCACAGAAGATTGGCCACTTTGAAATGGCCAATGGTGGAACTCTGTTCCTGGATGAAGTATCTAATTTGCCTTATGATGTACAGGTAGCCTTGCTGCGTGTAGTGCAAGAGCGTAAGGTAAAGCGGATTGGCAGTACCAAAGAGATTGACATTGATGTTCGCATAATAGTAGCCAGTAATGAACGTCTTTCTGAAGCATACAAAAAAGGTAAATTCAGGGAGGATCTATATCATCGTTTTAACGAGTTCGGTATAGAATTGCCACCACTGCGCGATCGTGGTGAGGATATCATCAATTTTGCCCATTTCTTTTTGGAGCAAACCAGCGCCGATTTGGGTAAGCACATAACCGGTATAGAACCGGAGGCTCAAAAAATATTTTTGAATTACAGCTGGCCGGGCAATTTGCGCGAGTTGAAGAATGTGATTAAAAGGGCTGCCCTGCTTTCCGAAGGAAATGAAATACAGGCCCGTGCACTACCATTCGAGCTGGTAAACCAAAGCAAGCTATTCTTTGAGGATAGTAGCACAGATAATTCGGCCCATCAAACTCAGCGCATATATACTGAACATGTGCCTGCACCTGTAGTAAGCAGTAACAATACTACCACGAACCACAGCTATACAGCTGCCAGTAGTACTAAGGAACCATTGAACCTGAAAAAAGCGGCATTGGAAGCAGAGTATGAAACAATACTGAATGCATTGAAGCAAGCCAACTTTAACAAGTCTAAGGCTGCCCAGATACTAGGCATAGACCGCAAAACACTATATAACAAAATGAAATTGATAAACCCGGATAAAGAATGAAAAACACCATAGCATCCACACCCGGAAAAGCTTTATCCATATTAGTAATAGATGATGATAAGGATGATATATATATCGTGTGCGATTACCTTAAGTCCATTACTGATTTTGATATCACTATTGATACAGAAATTAATTATGCGAAAGCAGAGCAGCGCATTGCAGAGAATAAGCACGACCTGTACTTTGTAGATTACCTGCTTGGTATAAAGACGGGTCTAGACCTGATACAAGCAAGCATTAATAATGGAAACAGGAAACCCTTTATATTGCTTACCGGTAAGGGTTACCATACGGTAGATATGCAGGCTGCGCAAAGCGGAGCCTACGACTATCTGGTAAAGGGTGAAATAAATTCGGAATTGCTGGAGCGTAGTATCAGGTATTCGCTGGAGCGATACAAATCGTATGTATCGCTACTGGAAAGTGAAACCAGGTACAAAGAGATTTTCTCTAAATCTAAAGACAGTATTTTTTTAGCTGCAGCAGATGGGTCTTTCATTGATTTTAATGAGGCACTAACCGGTGTACTTGGGTATTCCGGCGAGGAGCTAAGGAAAATGAAGATTGATGAGCTCTTTACAGATCCGCAGCAATGTGCGGTTCTAATCATCGCAATGGAGGCTGAGGGGGAAGTAACCGATATGGAAATATCGCTGAATACTAAAGACAACGAACCGAAGCACTTTATTGCATCAGGCATACGGATAGCAAGCGAGGATGGTACTGTAGTGTACCAGGGATTGCTGCACGACTATACCGAACGTAAGCGCTCTGAAAAAGAAAAAGTACAGACTGAGAAGATAGGTGCTATAAGCAGGTTAGTTAGCAGTCTGGCACATGAGATAAGAAATCCGTTGACCAATATTAACCTAGCAATGGAGCAGTTGAAACCGGACCTATCGGAAGATAACCAAATGCTGGGCGACATAGTGGTGCGCAATAGCAAGCGTATAAACGACCTGATTTCGGATCTTGTAAATTTGTCGAAAGCCGAGAAGATGGAGCTGATGCCATTGGATATAAAATTCATAATGGACGCTACACTCGGGCACGCAATAGACCGTATAAATCTGAAAGGAATTGCCCTGGAAACAGCATTCCCAAAAGACCCTGTATTTGTACAGGCGGATATAGAGAAGGTTAAGATGGCTTTTCTAAATATTATAATAAACGCTGTGGAGGCTATGGAAGAAGGTTGCGGCAAACTGGAGATACATGCTATAAAAACAGGGACTAGTGTCTTTATCAAAATAAGGGATAATGGCTGTGGCATATCTGCAGAGTCTATTCCTTATCTTTTTGAACCGTACTATACTCAAAAGCAGTCGGGCACAGGATTAGGATTATCTACAACCCATAATATAATACAGCAACATAAAGGGCAGATAGATGTAAAATCTGAGCCGGGAAAAGGTACTGAATTTGTAGTGCGCTTGCCAATTGCAGCTTAAACTCCTGAACATATAAAGCATAAAAAAAGCCGGTTGAAACTCAACCGGCTTTTTAGTGTCTTCTATATTTTATATTAAGCTTCCTGTGCCTGGGGTTCAACCAATGCAAGGACTTGTTCTGTAATCTTTTTTACCAGGATGGATACCACCACAGATGAGATAATTTGCCAGATAACACCTTTGTGTTTTAATCCATAAATAGCGAAAGCTACCAGGGCAACTTTCTTAACCAAACCTGTTACATCTACTCCTTGAAGCATGTTTTGTATAGTATGGCCAATATTTGAAAATGATTCCAGTGGAGCCAGATAGCTTTCGTGCACCTGATCTACAGTAGCTTGAAGTGTAAGCTTAGATTGATTCATCTTTTCTTCCAGTTCATGTTTTGCGGTGGTTATTTCTTCTTGAGTCATGGCTCTGTATTTTCGTTAAGTTTAGAATACATAGATTGGATCAGGGTTTTTTTCAGGGGTTTTCTTTTAAAAATTAATAGCACCAAGAATACCGTAAGGTAAACAGAAGACACTATCAGAAAGCCCAAGGCAGAGTTATCAAGTGCATGTCCTATTGACAAGGCTGCTGCTACACTTGCAAAAACAAGAAAGAGCAGAAAAAAAGTACTCAGTATTAAAATTCCAATCAACGAGGCAAGGACTTCAGCAGTTTTATCTACAGCATCCAGCTTAGTAAACTCCCACTTTGCGTCCAGATAATCTACCAGGTTTTTGAATAAATTATTGAATATGCTTTTCTGCTCTTCCATGTAATTATTGTGTGCCGGTTATACTTAAGAAAGTGACTGACCAAGTTTGCCGGCTGTGTTTGAAGCTTCTTTTACATGGTTCGTTGCTTCTTTTGTAACTTCATTTACCTTGCTTTGAGCTGAGGCAACTTTGTCTTGTACTTTGTCCTGAACCTGATCAGCTACCTGTCCTGCAACTTTAGTTGCTTTACCGGTAAGATCAGAGAGCATTTCGCGGCCATCCTGATATTTTTCCATAAGTTGAGCTGTTAGTTTGTCAACTTCTTTAGCTACAGTTGCTTTAACTGTTTTGCCTACTCCGCTTTCTGATATTAAAAAGCCGATAGCTACTCCTGCGGCTACTCCGGCGAATACGCCTAGTGCCAATTTTTGTTTGTCTGTCATGATTGTATATTTAAAAATTAGAAAATAAAACGTTGTTCGACAACCTGTCGCGCATGATCAACAGGGATACATTTGTCTTTACATGCTTATCCTTTAATTCTTCCTGACCGGAAATACGGTAAAGGAGCATCAAAGAATTTGACTGTATATTCATCATTGCGATGCGTAGCGAAGCTTGTAGAGATTTCATAATGCTCTTGTTTTGCAAAGCCTTTAATAATTCTATTCCATAAAAGTTTGTGGGGAAATGGGGAAATGAAGTCACTCGGATTCCACATTATAACTTGGTAGCACCACTTTAGTAAGCATAATTGTGGAAGAACCGGTATATACTACTATATAAAGGATTTCGCCTTGGACCCTGTTGTGGCATGGGATTTTAACATTCGCTTCATTAATTAACTAAATATTATTTTATGAGAGCGATATTGTATGTGATTGCCGTGATACTTGTAATAGGTTGGGTAATCGGATTTGTAGGATACAGTGCGGGTTACCTTATCCATATATTATTGGTGTTTGCCATTATATCTTTTTTGATAGGTGTTATCAGAAGGGGGGATGTTTAACTTTAAGAAATATCTAACTATTACATTAACTATTAAAAACGAGAAAAAATGAAACGTATAATATTTGCGTTGGCAATATGCACCGGGATGGGGCTGGCTAGCTGTAACGACCACAAGGTAAAGGAAGAGAAAGAAGGGGTAGAAATAAATGGAAAGCACGGAGGTTCCCTGGATGCGGATAAGGATGGGCTTGATATAGAAGGTAAGAAGGGTGGTGAACTGGAAATAAATAAGGATAAGCTGCAAATAGAGGGGAAAGATGGTGGAGAGCTCCGTATAGACGACAATGGTATAAAGATCAAGAAAAAGGACTAAGGACTATTCACTCCTCTATATAAATACAAAGGGAACTGCACTGCAGTTCCCTTTTTTATTGATACTTATCTGAAACAACCATAAGCAAATCGATAGTCACAATATACCTCGTTGTATTGCCCAAAATGGGGAAATAGCTAACCATAGTGGATGCTCAATAGCCTGAAAAGGTATTGGCACTGGGTTTTAAATGTACTGGTATATTATTTACCAATAAAAAATTAAACGTCATGAAAACTTTAATATTAGCTGCGGCAACATTGCTGATAGCATCAACAGCATCTTCTTGCAAACAGTGTTCAGTATGTACAAAAACAAATGAGCCGGAAGTGCGCTATTGCGAAAAAGATTACGATTCGAAAACACAATATGGCCTTGCGGTAGATGTAAAAGAATCTCAAGGGTTCAACTGCAAAGAGTCTATTTAAGATAGGGTGTTATGGGTTTAGTAGATGGGAAGGGCTGCATTGCAGCCCTTCTTTTTTGCGTTAAACTAAAAGCGCGAACCAGGAATATCAGGTTCGCGCTTTTAGTTTGTTATAAAATATGCCTATGCCAAAAATTTATATATGCCCATGTAACAGCCAAACTGTAAACGATTGTACCCTAGGCTTGTGTAGATTGCGCAATAGCTGTGAATTAAAATCATTTGAAAGTGCAGATTCATAAAACGAAAATAGGAGTACTGATTTCAGTACTCCTATTTTAATCTGTCCAATGATTAATAATCTAGCTATTCATACGATTGTCGCGGGCTCTTTCCTTAGCAGCCGGAATGTGAAGCATATCGCGGTATTTGGCAACTGTGCGCCTTGCCAATTTTACCTGGCGTGCTGCCAATATTTTTACGATTTCCTCATCGCTCAATGGTTTTATTTTATTCTCATCACTGATGATAAGCTGAAGCTCTGATTTTATTTTAGAGTTACTTACTACCTCACCTACTTCATTGCTTATACCTTTTACAAAAAGCTCTTTTAGTGAAATGGTGCCGAAATCTGTTTCTGCATATCTGCTGCTGGTAATACGAGATATGGTAGATATGTGCAATCCGCTCATGTCTGCAATATCTTCCAGGATCATAGGTTTTAATATAGTGCGGTCTCCATCCTCAAAAAAAGCTTTCTGCATTTTGCAGATACATGAGATAACCAGTTGCATACTATGCTCGCGCTCTGCGAGGCATTGTAGTACCCACTCTGCGCTCTCCATTTTATGCTTCATCAGTTTAAGGGATGATTGAGCAGATTTTGCAGATTTTTCTTTTTTGTTTAGCGCAGCCATGTGCTGCATCATTTCTTCGCTCAATACTATAGCTCCAGAAAAACTGCTAAGCAATTCCGCTTCAATTTTTCCTGTAGGTGTTATCGTTATCCTGAAGTCCGGTTGTATCGTGTTTTTGGTAAAGGTTTCTTCCTCGTCTGATATGATTGGTTTAGGCGAGTATTGCTTGATAGCACGTAATGCGGCTTTAACCTGGTCAGCAGTTAGTTCAGCTTTTAGCTGAATGGCTTCCAGATTGCCTTTGCATAGGTCATCGAAACAATCTTCAATTATAGCATAAGCCCATGCATCGGCTCTTTTCTTTGTCTTATTCCTGTCTATTTGTATCAGCAGGCACTCCTGCAGGCTGCGCGCTCCTATACCAGGTGGCTCGCATTTCTGCACCAGTTCCAGAGCTTTTACGATTTCTACTTCAGTTACCAGCTTTTGGAAAGAAAACGAAAGGTTATCTGCAATATCCTCTGTAGACTCCGGTAGAATACCATCATTGTCCAGGCAGTCTATCAGGTATTCTGCAAAGGCCACCATGCGCTTATCGCTGCTGAACAATGCAACATCGTTTTTCAAGCGTTTGCGGAAGTCCTCGTGCGACCTGTTCAGGTGCATGAGGTCTTTATACTCACGTTGTATCTTTGCATCGTTTATGCCCACTTCTACATAAGTGTCTTCGTCCTGGTAGGTATCCTTATCTTCTGCGCTCATGTCTTTATCAAAGTCGTCGCTCTCTAATTGCGCTTCCTCCGTTTTTTCAAGAAAGGGATTTGTTTCTAACTCCTCACGCAACGTTTGTTCAATCTCCTGGCGCGATAGCTGAAGGAAATTTAAAAACTGAACCTGCTGAGGATTTATCTTTTGCTGTTGCCTTTGGCTCTGTTGTTGCTGCATATCAGTTAGTATTAGTACGGGGTGTAAAGCCTATTTCGTGCCAGACTTGTAAAATGTGAGAAACAGTATGAAAAACACTCATAATGAGCTTATATTTGGGTATGAGACATCTACTCGTGGAAATTCTTTGTGTATTTTTCGCCCCATAGTATGAACGATAATTCCCACGCTTCCAACTTTACACAGAAGTCGTTAACTGTAATTATGCTACTATCCCTCGTAGTACTGATAATTGCTGTTTTCCTTTCCTATAGCAAGTATGCAAAAACCGTAGAAGACTACCAGGTGCTTAGCCATACTAACGAGGTGATGCGCGATATAGCCAACCTGAAGATTACAATAAGGGAAACGGAGTCTCAAGTAAGGTCTTATGTGATTTTGCGCAGGTCTATGGTAAAGCCTGTAATGAAGGATAAGCGCAGAGAGGCTATGGTAAAGCTGCAGACTGTAGCAATGGAGGTAAAAGATAATGCTATACAGAAACATAACTGTGAGGTAATGCGGGTACTGATAGACAAGCGCCTGGATTATCTGGAGTCAGTAGTGAATCGCGTAGAGCCTGCACGGCCGGTAATTACTTTTCCGGATGATGAAGTAGCCAGAGCGATGCAGGTAATGGAGCAGTTGAATAATCAGCTGACTGAGATGTATAATCATGAGCAAGGTTTGCTCGCGCAACGCACGCTGATAGTAAGGAGCGGAGCAAGGTTAACCCCCATATTTTTGCTCACGGCATCCTTTATAAGCGTAGTGCTCATTATTGGCGCATACTTTGTTATTATCAAAGCCTTGAACAGGTCTATTAATCTTCAGCATTCGCTGGCACAGAAAGTAAAAGACCTGAACAGGTCCAATAATGAACTGGAACAGTTTGCTTATGTAGCATCGCATGATTTGCAGGAGCCACTGCGCAAGCTGCGTACTTTTGGCGATATGCTGCAATTAAAGGAGGGTAATGGTTTGAGCCCTGAGGGCAAAGACCTGATACTGCGTATGCAAGGCTTCGCAGCCAAGATGCAAAAACTGATAGAAGACCTGCTTACCTTTTCGCGTGTGGTGAATAATAACTACGAGCTAAAGGAGATAGACCTGAATAAGGTGGTGAATGATGTGAAGAGCAACATTGCCCTTATAAATAACAACAGGAAAGTGATACTGACTGTTCCCCATTTGCCAACTGTAATGGGGTTCGATACACAACTGTTTCAACTTTTTCAAAACATACTTGCCAACTCGGTAAAATATGCTAAGGCCACCGGAGATATCAAAGTGGTAATAATGTGCTCTGAGGTTAAAGGAGACCAAGTGCCGGATGCAACAGCGGATAAAGAAGAGCTTTTTTATAAAATTTCTGTAAAAGATAATGGTATAGGCTTTGATAGTCAGTATGCTCAAAAAATATTTGTAATTTTCCAACGGTTACACGGCAAATCGGAATATGAGGGAACCGGCATAGGACTTTCTATATGCAAGCGGGTGGTAGAAAACCATTCCGGGTATATAGAGGCAAATGGAAAACCTAACGAAGGGGCGGAGTTTATTATTTATTTACCGAAACCAAAGCGATGAACAGTAATTTTTCTGTACTTGTGGCAGATGATGATCATGATGATAAGATGCTACTGAAACTGGCATTTCAAGAGAATAAGTTAACGGATAAGCTAAGTTTTGTGGATGATGGTGCTGCACTGATGCAATACCTAGGGGAATGTGGGAAAGGAAAGGAAAATACCCAATATCCCTCAATAATACTTTTGGACCTGAATATGCCCCGTATGGATGGCAGGGAGGCCCTTCAACGTATTAAAGCCGACAATGCCCTTAGCAAAATCCCGGTTATCATATTTTCAACTTCCAATATAGAGCAGGATATAGAAAATAGCTATAAGCTGGGTGCAAACAGCTATATCACCAAACCATCTGAATTTTTGCAATTAGTTGATATAGTTCACAATATACATTCATTTTGGTGCGAGGCAGTAGCACTACCGATACTTTCTTAATACATAATATTAGTTTGGCATGCTTTTTTCTTATAAGTTCTACAACGGAAAAACGAAGTTATGAAAGTGCTAATAATAGATGATGAAGTGGAGATCTGCATGTTGCTTAGCAGAATCATGAAAAAAAGGGCAAAAGAGGTTAATGTAGCACATTCGGTACGTGAAGGCATAGCTTGCATTGATAGTTCAAACCCTGATGTAATTTTCCTGGATAACAATTTGCCTGACGGGCAAGGTAAAGACTATATTAAATCAATAAAGCATAATTGCCCTAATACAAAACTTATCTTCATAAGTGCTACTACTAATATCAAAGATGAGGTGCTGAATAACGGTGCGGATTATTTCTTTGAAAAACCTGTTTCACTGCAACAGATAGACAGGGTGATTTGACTGCTATTAGTAGATGATCAACAAATATTTTGACTAGCCGGGCTGCATTGCCGGTATAAACTAAAAATGCCTTATTGGCTAACAGATAAAAAATTAAAGAATAAATGTCCAATAAGCTTAATCCTATTATAAAGCAGCTTTTTCTATTTGCCCTGATATTGTTTATCGGCATAATGATTGTTTATCACCTGAGGCCTGTAATAAATGGCCTATTAGGTGCTTTGGCATTACATATCATTTTACGGCCTTTATATTTCAAAATGGTTCGCGATAGAGGTTGGGGACCAAGAATATCTACTACTCTTTTGTTGCTTACTTCATTTGTGGTGATGTGCCTGCCGATATCGCTATTGTTCTATTCGGTGATAACCAGCATACAGGATGTAGCAGCAAATTTCAACCAGATAAACGCTACGCTTGTACACTCCTTTGATTGGATAAAACAGCAGACAGGTATCAATATTTTTACACCGGAGACATTAAGGAGCGTTTCGGAGCGCATTGCTATGATAGTGCCGATAATCGTGAACAGTACAGCAGGTATGGTATTGGATATAGCCACTATGTATTTTGTACTTTACTTCACACTTACCGAGATCGATATGTTTGAAGGGTTTGTACGCAGGAACCTGCCTTTCAAAAAACAGAATAACATCATCCTGTTGAGGGAATTGAAAATCCAAACTAAAGCAAATGTTATAGGTATTCCTCTTGTTGGCCTGGCGCAGGGTGTGATAGCATTTATAGCGTATTTGATTGTGGGATTAGATGGTGCACTGATGTGGGCATCGGTTACAGGGGTGGCTTCCATATTGCCATTTGTAGGTACGGCATTAGTTTGGCTGCCTATATCTATATATCTTTTTACGCAGGGGCAAAACTGGCAGGGAACAACCCTGCTACTTATTGGCGCTATTGTAATCACCAATGTAGATAATATAGTGCGCATGGTCGCACAAAAGAAAATCGGGAATATACATCCGCTGGTGACATTACTTGGCGTAATTATAGGCTTGAGTGTGTTCGGATTTATCGGCCTCATATTTGGCCCGCTTATTATCTCGTACTTCTTCATTTTGGTGCGCATATACCAGGATGAGTTTACGGATATAGATGTTAACAATGACCCGCCTGTTGAAACTGATAAATAGATGCGTCTAGGCTTTTAACTGATTGACCATGGTAATAAGCCAGGGCTTATTGGTTACATCTTTACTGCTATTCACTTTGCTTTCCAGGTTATCCAATTCTTTATAGTAGGTTGCTTTGTTCATGGATACTGCTGCAATCCTTATTTTATTCAAGGTCTTTGTGAATCGGATAAAATTCAGGTGCGATTGCTTCTGTAGTGTGGCGATATCCTTGTTTCGCAGTACGAATGCCCGGAAGGAGTCTGTGCAATAATCGAGTAGGTCAAAATCCTCTTCTTCATAAGCAGCTTTCATCATGATGGAGCGGGCACTCAGGTTATAGAATATATCGGTAAACTGAACAGACTGTAAAAGGCGCAGTGCGTTTTTAAGTTCCCTTTTTTCGTATAGCAGGTGTGCGAGGTTAAACTGATAGGCATTATCGCGCACATCGGTCTTTAGCTTGTCTTTCCAGGATTCGATGAAGTTTTGGCAATAGTCAAACTCCTTTAACCTACAGCCCACGGATACGATATTCTTAAAATCCCATTCGGATAGGGTATCGCAACTACAGATCCTTTGCTGGGCTATTTGTGTCTGGTATATCGTGAACAGTTCCTTCAGGAAATCTGTATTGCCGTCATTAATTTTTCGTATGCAATAGTTTTGAGCGTAGGAGTACATGTTGTAGGCTTCTGCTGAATCTATCAGCAGGGCATTTTGCGCCAGCAGTTCTTTTAATGCTGCAAAGGGCAGCGGGTCATCGGGGTTGGTAAGCGAGGTGTAAATGTTCTTATAAATGGCCGCTGCGGGATTAGCAGAAAAGAAAGCTTCATTGTGGTTTACTATCTCTATTACAGGTTCAATAAACTGTGCCTTATAACCGGCATTGATGATTCTGTTGCGGTTTATCATTTCGCAGGCGTTCTTCAGCTTTTCGGCAAAATAAAACTGGTCGAGGTTGTCGGATTTCTTTTGCAGGTTGTCATCGGGCTTCCTGACACCGCTGCTGATAAAATCGAGGTCAGCTTCTTCAAATAATCTGTACCGGATAAAGGTAGACTGGGTAGGCTCTTCAACAGCAGCGTCTATGGCTTTCTTTAATTCTTTTTTCATTCCGCGCTTACGTAGTTCGTTAGCCGCGTGCAGTTGAGTTGCAGCGGGGTCCGCAAGGAAATTGCTTACTGCAAGGAACTTTTGCGTAAGCCTGAACAAGTAAGTCATCAAGTCGCTTATCTGCTGCTCATCAGCTTTTCCTTTGCCAAAGATGTATTTGTATGCCGCAGCTTTGGTACATGCTTCGGGGTGGTGCAGATTGGCTATAATAAACTCATGCAACTGCATTACATGTTTGTGGGTATTGAAATAGGGAGATAATACAAAGGCCGAAAATTGCTTTAGTTCTGATTTGCCAAAGGCAGAATAGGTGCGTAGTAGTTTGGATGCTTCCATGGTTGGTCAAAGCTATGTAATATTTTATTCAGACTGTAATAATGTTTCCCAATTAAAACTAGCATATGCTTAAATAAGTATCTGTAAATGAATGCATTGATTTGTTATTTTAATTATGTATTAATCCATAAATGAATAAATATGGACTATGTCACAGGGATTGATAGAAATATGTTTACAGCGTCAAATAATGCATTCAAGGACAGAAAACACATTGATTCAGTAACTTAAAACTTAGAAATATGAAACCAATTTATTTTAAAATTCTTTTTATGCTGTTGCTCGGTATAGCAACGGTGCAGTCGAGGGCCGGCATTACGCTGCTCTCACCAAATGGGGGGGAGGTATTTCACAATCAGGTAATTGTGAGGTGGAGTGCCAACGGTGCTACAAATAGCATAAATATTTATCTGTCAACTGATGATGGGAGCACATATACACCCGAACTGTTGGGATATAGTATTACTCCAAATGATACAGGTAGTATAACTCTGAATTCGCTAAATAGCTCAAGGCGATCGAACAGATGTTTTATCCGTATAGAAGATGCAAGTGCTCCTGCGAGTTTTGATGCAAGCAATGATTCATTTGCTGTTCAGGTAAATTATGCTCCGCAAGCTTATGATAGCTTGGTTACGCCCATGAATGTACCAATAGCTTATGCACCTGATGTTTATGACAATGATACTGATGATAAGCATGTTATAACTACTAGCTCCAATCCGCCAAATGGTACAGTTATTGCGTTGAGCGATTCTACCTTTACTTATACTCCTAATTCAGGGTATGTGGGTTATGATAGTTTCTCGGTGCGTATTTGCGACGATGGCACTCCTTCTTTGTGCGGCAATGGATTTGTTAGAATTTATGTAGGTTGCGATCAATTGGAAGTTAATCCAGGTGCGAATGCTACAATATGCTCAACATCAGGTTATCTTTTGGGTGGTAACCCAACTGCATCAGGTGGTACGGCTCCATATAGCTATCAATGGTCGGCATATACAATACTGGATAATGCATATTCTGCCAACCCGGTGATAACAAGCAATTACTCAGGAACTAGAGTTGTGTTATTGCGCGTAACCGATGCTAATGGTTGCCTTGCAGATACAATTGTACGCATTACGGGCGGTTCTTCCGGTAACTTAATCATACAGAATGGCATAATAAATACTGGTTGCCTTGGAAATACGGGGTCTATTGATATCGGTGTGTCCGGTGGCGGGACATATACATATAGTTGGAGCAATGGCACTACTACAGAGGATGTTTCAGGGTTACAGGCAGGTACTTATATTGTTTCGGTTTCTGATGGCTCAACATGTATCAGCACAAAAAGCTTTATAGTAGGACAGGATACTGCTGCTTTTGTCATCAATCAGGATAATCTGCAGAATGCAGGTTGCCTTGGAAATGATGGGTCGATAAGGGTGATAGTATCAGGGCCGGGAGCACCTTTTACTTATGCATGGTCAAATGTAGCAACAACCAATGAGGTAACAGGTCTAAGTAGTGGAACATACACAGTAACTGTAACCAATAGCTCAGGGTGTTCACTTATCAGAAGTTTTGGAATCGGCTCGTCTTCAGCTTCTTTTTCGCTGCAGGATACTATTTTTCCTGCTAACTGTGGCTCAAACAACGGTGAAATAGATTTGATAGTAACAGGCCCTGGAGCGCCTTTTACATACTTGTGGAGCAATGGAAGCACAGGGAGTGGTATAAATAGTTTGAGCGCGGGACTTTATTTTGTAACAGTTTTGGATAACGCAGGGTGCAGTTTACGCGACTCTTTTGATGTTACTTCATCTCCGGTTTTCAGCATAGTGACCGATTTCAAAAATGATGAATCATGCGCAGGTAATGATGGTGTCATAGATGTTAGTGTTTTCGGTGCAGGGGCACCGTTTACTTATGCATGGAGTATAGGTGCGACTACGGACGATATTGCAGGTTTGGATTCAGGGCAATATTCACTTATAGTAACCAATTCATTTGGTTGTACCGCAACTGAATATTATCACATCGCGCCATCATCTACGGTATTGCACATTACCAGAGATTCGATTGTGAAGTATACGTGTGGTGTACCGGCAGGAGGTTTCCTGGCTGTGTCGGCTAGTGGTGGTACTGCTCCGTATACGTATTTATGGAACAATGGTGTTTCTCCGGATAATGAAATTTCCGGCCTTCCGGGTGGGGTGTATACTGTCTATGCAGTAGATGCAATGGGTTGTAGTGCTAGCTATTCAGATACCATAATTGAGGTGCAATCTTTAAGCCTGTCAGCTATTGTTACAAATATTGGTTGTAATAGTTTAGGTGCTATAGATTTATCTGTAGGGGGAACAGCCGGTCCATATACTTATGAATGGAGTAATGTATATACTACAGAAGACCTTGTCGCTATTTCTTTAGCAGGTAATTACTCGGTTACGGTAACCAATGGCAGTGGGTGTTCTGCAGTGCAGACTTATCCAATAGCAAATGTCTCATCAAGCCTACATGTTTCTATTAAAGGAGATTCTGTGTTATGTGCAAATCAGCAAACCATTTTGTATGCTTATGTTACAGGTGACACCACCTCGTATGCAATTGATTGGCAATATCCGGGTATGCCGGCCAATGATACCTCCGCTAACATTTTGGTGAAAGCCAATCCCGGTAACAGTATTGCTTATATACTTACAGTGACGGATATAACAGGATGCAGTAAAAGTGATACTATGGTTGTTCGCTCTACAACGGATAGTATTACGGTTGTGATTGATTCGATACAGGCACAGGGCTGCCCGAATCCTTTGGGGTCGATATTTATATCCGCAAACAGTGCTGCTCTGCCATTGACCTATGAGTGGGTAAATGCTCCGCTGCCAACGTTTACAGAGGATCTTTTAAGCGTGCAGGCAAATACGTATTATTTGAACGTGAAAAATGCAAGTGGCTGTGTACATCAGGATATGATTACTGTACCAAGAGGTATAGAATCTTATATAGACAATGGCGATACTACCTTTTGTAATATTGATACAGTAAGATTAAGGACATTTACTTCTCAGGGTATTGCACCGTATACTTACAAGTGGGCTTCATCTAATCCTGCATATAATTCTACTGATGAGGTTCTAAAAGCCTATGGTGGAGAAACAGGTTTTGTAGTTGTAGAAGTAACAGATAGCAAAGGCTGTAAGGCATTTGATTCGGCCTATATATTTATAGATACCTGTGTATGGCCTGGTGATGCCAACTATGATGGGGTCGTGAGCGCTGATGATGTGTTGAATATAGGTGTGGCCTATGGCGATACGGGCTATTGGAGAGGCACAAATATAAATTGGTTTGGCTTCAGGTCCAGGGATTGGGAGCGCCATTTTGCAGATGGCCTGGACCATGAGCATGCAGACTGTAATGGTGATGCAATAATCAATCATGATGATACAATTGCGGTAACTGTAAACTATAGCAAGACACATGCACGGGGTGGATGGGTAAATGGAGACAGAATGGTTGACCCTGTACTGACTACAACATTCAGTGCGGATACCACATACGCAGGGCAGGGGTTGACAGCGCAAGTACAATTGGGTACAAGCACTTTGCCGGCTACCGATGTTTTCGGTATAGCATTCAGGATGAACTTCCCTCCCGGAAAGGTAGACACATTCCTTGGGCTTGATTTTACCGGTAACTGGCTGACTGCAGGCAATGCAAATGCTATTTATTTCCGTAAACTCAATATGTCACAAGGATTTGTAGATATATGTGTGGTACGTACCGATGGCACGAACCGTACAGGTTTCGGACTTTTGGCAAATGCCAGCTTTGTAATGAAGGATGATATCACCGGAAAGAATGACAACAGAACATTCTCAACCTTTGAAATAACCTACAGCAATGTAAAAATGATATCTGCGAATGAAGATGTGCTATCGGTATTTGCAGAAGACAAAGAAACTATGCTGGCACAGTTTCCTAATGGAATAGGCCAGGTGGATGAGATAAAAGCAACGGTGTACCCTAACCCGGTACACCAAACTATGCTGCTGGTGGCAGATGGTATGCTACAGCAGGTGGAAGTGGTAAATGGTTTGGGTAGCAATTTGAATGTACCGGTTGAGCTAAAAGGCAATACTGCAAACGTTGATGCCTCGGGGCTGACAGCCGGAGTGTACTACCTGCACCTGACCACAGCTAATGGAAAAGCTGTGAAGCGTATAGTGAAGTATTAAACCGGATTTTGGTATTATTTCTGAAAGGGGAATTGACTATGTCAATTCCCCTTTTTATTTAAATGATAAGGGTGAATTTAATTGAATCATTTTTATATGATTTAATTGATTGTAAAACATTGATAATTAGTAATTTATAAATTTCTTATGTTATTTAGTACTCCAAAATTATAAAAATCTGTACCTTTATTAGAGCAGGAAAGGAAATATGTTTACATCGTCAAATAATGCAATTTTATATCAGTAATCTAAAAATCAGTTTTATGAAATCAATTTTTTCCAAAATGGCATTACTGCTTGTATGCAGCTTGTTTTTGCTTCAGGCAAGGGCGGGCATTACCATACTATCGCCAAATGGTGGCGAACTGCTACAGTCATGGGTGCCGATAACAGTAACATTCAATGTCAGCGGCTCTACATCGGCGGTTAATATCTATTTTTCAGAAAATGGGGGCTATACATATAAGGTTTCTAAATTGAATGCCGTTGTAAATCCTAATTCGGTTAACTCAATTCAGGTAAACACTCAATTCTCCGCATTCCCTCAATATGTTATTAAGGTAGAGGATGCCGCTGCTGCCACGGACTTTGACGTAACTGACAAGTTTATTTTTGTAACTCCGAATTTGGATATATATGCTTTTGACAGTGTAACTACATCAATGAATACCCCAATTACATTCTCATCCAGCATTTTTAGCACGGTATCAGAAAACCATAATTTCATCAATCATTCCGGTTTGCAGCATGGAACTTTGGTGTTGTCGGGGGATTCTACTTTTACATATACGCCAAACCCTGGTTTTGTTGGTTTAGATACGCTCAATTATTACATAACCAACGATCAGACTCCGGTAGGATATGGTGTAGGATTTGCCAGGATATATGTGGCATGTAGCATAAGTGCAGATGCAGGAACCGATGTAGTCAGCTGTAATCCGGGGAGCATTGCCCTGGGTGGCAGCACTGTTGCTTCCGGTGGTACTGCGCCGTATCGATATTTGTGGCAATCGCCCAACATTAGCCTAAGTGATTATTCGGTTGCTAACCCAACAATTACCGGTGCGTTGACAGGCACGGCGAATTTTTCTTTGATTGTTAGAGATGCAAATGGCTGTGAGGCAACTGATGATGTCCTGATTTCTAAAAGCATGGCACAGTTTACTATTGTTACCGATAATGTAGCTAATGAAACGTGTAATTCCGGCAATGGATCCATTGAGCTGAGCATAACGGGTAATGGAGCTCCTTTTACCTTTAGCTGGACGGGCAGTACTGCGGTTACAGAGGATCTGACGCCTGTGAGTGCCGGCACCTATTCGGTAACTGTAACAGATGCCGGAGGCTGTACTTTATCACAGAACTTTACGGTTAGTAGCACAGGAACTCCTGCGTTTACAATTGTGCAGGATTCTGTAGGTGATGAGATATGTGGCAATGCTGCATCCGGGTTTATAGATATAAGTATATCGGGTGCAGGTGCGCCATTTAGTTATGCGTGGGCAGGAGGTGTGTCCACACAGGATTGGAATGGGTTGGTTGCCGGTACTTATAATGTAACAGTAACCAGTGCCTCGGGCTGTATGGTATCTGCAAGTTTTGTAGTAGGATATCGGACAGGGATGTTTGTGAACGGTATAGTTACTGGCATTGGGTGCAGTGCTACAGGAGGGATTGACTTGACGGTAAATGGAGGTAGTCCACCTTTTACTTACCTGTGGAGCAATGCTCAAACTGCCGATGATGTACAAGGTGTAAATATTCCCGGCACTTATATAGTCACGGTGACGGATAACAATAGTTGTACAGAGGTGCGCTCCTACTCAATAACGAAGTTGCCCAACGCACTGGGCGTATCTATACCTGCGGATACCTTGCTATGCGCAGGCGATTCTGTTCCTTTATACCTAACTTCCCTATTGGGTGGCGTATGGCCATATACCGTGGAATGGACGGCCAATGGAGTAGCTTTGCCGGATACCACTGGCTTTTGGGCAAAGCCTGTGGTGAATACTGAGTACATAGTTAATGTGACAGACTTTAGCGGATGCACGGGGACGGATACCGTAGAGGTAAATGTAAGCAGCGATTTTATAACATTTCAGCTTGATTCTATTGTTTCAGCCGGTTGCCCTGCCCTATATGGTGACATATACATTACTACAAGTAGCACAGCATTGCCGCTTACTTATGTATGGAATGATGGTGTGACGACCGAGGATAATACCTCCGCGCTTGCAGGAGTACATACGGTTAAAATAAGGAATGCAAGCGGATGCTGGTTAGAGGAATCATTTAATGTGCCATATCCTGTGCAGGCAAAAATAAATGATGGAATGGATACCACTTTTTGTAGTCTGGATAGCGTGAAGCTATATCCATACATGTCGGGTGGTACCAAGCCGTATACTTTTACAATGTATTCCAGTCTGGGTCTTGTATCCGGTGATACCATTGTAACTGTTAAGCAGGCTTCAACTGCCAATTACAGGCTGCTGGTTACTGATGCAAAGGGCTGCACGGCTGCCGATACTGTGGTGATAGCTATAGATACATGTGTGTGGCCAGGCGATGCCAATTATGATGGCCTGGTAAGCTCAGACGATGTGCTCAATTTAGGGTTGGCATATGGTGCCACAGGAACAACGAGATTTGGATTTATGAATTGGGGCAGGTATGTATCGAAGGATTGGGAAGCGTTTTTTGCGGATGGCCTTGATTATGAGCATGCAGACTGTAATGGAAATGGCATAATAAATCACGACGATACATTGGCGGTTACAAATAACTATAGCCTTACACATGCCAGAGGTGGCTGGGTAAATGGTGATAGATTTGCAGACCCTAAATTGTTCACTACGTTTGCGGCAGACACAGTGTATGCAGGCGATGTGCTTAGAGCTAGAATTCAACTGGGAGAGAGTACCCTGCCTGCTACAGATGTGTTTGGTATTTCATTCAGGATGCACTTTCCTCCTGGCAAGGTAGAAGAGTTCCGTGGATTGGATTTTACCGGTAACTGGATAACATCCGGCAACAACAATCCCATATACTTCCGTAAGGTAAATCTTGCTCAGGGATTTGCAGATATATGCGTGGTGCGCACGGATAATACGGATAAAACAGGATTCGGCTTGGTTGCCAATGCTGATTTTGTAATGAAAGAGGATATAACCGGTAAGAGCGATAACAGGACATTCTCGACCTTTGAAGTATCATACAGTAATGTGAAAATGATTTCTGCAAATGAGGCGGCGTTGCCTGTGTTTGCAGATGAGAATGAGGCCGTGTTAGCACAGTTCCCTAACGGGTTAAAAGATGTAAATGAGGCGCAGGCTACAGTGTACCCTAACCCTGTGTACCACACTATGGTGTTGTTAGCGGATGGTGTGCTGAAGGAGGTATTGCTGATAAACAGCATGGGAGAAAACAATACTGTACCTATGCAAATAAATGGCAATGCTGCCAATATTGATGCCTCCGGATTGTCTGCGGGCGTTTATTACTTGCACCTGACAACAACCAATGGTAAAGCTGTGAGGCGTATAGTGAAGTATTGAAAGTAATTTTTTGAAAGAGTATTAGAGAAGGAAAGTCTGACAGCGTCAGTCTTTCCTTTTTTTATTTGATGGAACATCATAGTGTTATTGTAATTTATATCCCATTTTATTTTAGAAGTATAGATTTTAAGTAATTGTATATGAATTATTTAGTCTGATTTATACTTTTTTATTTATTCCATTATTATTAAAATATGCACTGATGACTCAATCTGTATTGAGATATGTTTACATCGTGAAATATTGTCTAAAACAGGATAAGGAATGATTAATTTTAATTTCAGATATATGAAACCACTTTTTCTTAAAGCTATTTGCTCACTTGTATTTGCTTTTATGGTGTTGCAGAATGTAGCGGCCAATACCGCACCATCAGCCTTTGGCGATAGCTTGAATACAACCAAGAATACCGCGCTTACATTTAAGCCATCCTTTGGTGATGCAGATTTGATAGATGATCATATAGCGACTGCGGTTACAAACCCGGTAAATGGTGCAATAGCTAAGGTGGATGATACCACTTTTCTTTACACGCCGAATAATAACTATGTAGGGTTGGACACCTTTACCTATAGTATTTGCGACAATGGATCGCCGGTATTATGCAGCCAGGGTTTTGTGCGGATATATGTAGGTTGTGAGGAGCTGATAGTTAATGGAGGAAAGGACTCTACTGTGTGTGGTACAGCATCAATTGTTTTGGGAGGCAACCCCACTGCAGCAGGTGGCAGCGCACCATATACATACAATTGGCAATCTACAATTGGCATATCTCCTGTAGCCAACCCGGTGATCAATCCTTCGGGTTCCTTTCATGTATTCCTGTATGTTATGGATGCCAACGGGTGCATCGGTCAAGATGATTTTCAGGTGACTACCAGTGCGGCAGGTTTTTTTGTGGTGCGGGATAGTGTAAGAAATACTACCTGTGCGGGAAATGATGGGTATATACAAATATCGGTGACGGGAACCGGTGCGCCATTTTCCTATGCGTGGACCATGGGTGCAACAACTGAAGATATTACGGGTCTTGTAGCCGGAGCTTATACTGTAACGGTGACAGAGAACTCAGGCTTGTGTAAAGTGACACGCAGCTTTACGTTAACTCCGCTTACTATACAAACAATTGCTATACGCGATACTACTTGTGCTGCTACAGGTAGCATTGATATAAATGTTGTTGGTGGAGGTTTTGGATATAGCTACCTCTGGAGCAATGCGACCATAACACAGGATATAAATAGCCTGAGCGCCGGCACCTATTCGCTAACAGTAACAGATGCTGATAACTGCACGGCAACGCAGTCTTATACGATAAGCAATGCGGTAAATTCGGTCTTAGCCAATGCAGGCAAGGATACAGCGCTTTGTTCGGGTTCTTCTTTGATACTAGGGGGAAGTGCTACTGCAATAGGTGGGACGGGACCATACACCTACAGGTGGAGTGGCGTAAATGTAACTGATACGGCTTTAGCGAATCCTGTTGTGGCAGCGGTTGCAGACAAATCTTACTACCTGACTGTAACAGATGCCAATGGATGTACAAACCTGGATACTATAGTAGTGAATACAAGTAACCAGGATATAAATATTGTTACCGATTCGGTGGTAAGTACCTGTGTTACGGGCGTTGGGGGAATATACATAACGGCGAGCAGCGGTAGCACTCCGCTTAGCTATGCATGGAGCAATGCCGCTACTACAGATGATATAGCGGGTCTGGCTGCAGGTACATATACGATAACCGTAACGAATGCTGCAACATGTACTAAAACGCAAGGGTTTAGTATTCAAAACTCTATACTGGACGTGAAGATAGGTATGGGAAACAGGGACACTTCATTTTGCTACCTGGATACATTCAGGCTGCAGGCTGTGATACTGATGGCAGGCTCTGCACCATACATTTACGATTGGACCTCATCCAATGCGGGATTTAGTTTTAATGATACTTTGCTGCAGAGAAGAGAAAAGTTTAATACCACTTTCTATCTGAAGGTTACGGATAGCAAAGGCTGCTTTGATGTAGATACTATGCTCGTAAGGGCTGACACTTGCGTATGGCCAGGCGATGCAAACTATGATGGCGCGGTGCTGATGGATGATGTGCTGCAATTGGGCGTGGCTTTTGACTCAACCGGCTTTGGCAGGCAGCAGGCCTCCAATACATTTATTTCACAGGTTTCGGAAAACTGGAACAGGCAATTTGCCGGTGGGTTGAACTACGAGCATGCAGACTGCGATGGAAATGCAGTGGTGAATCATGATGATACATTGGCTATATCGCTGAACTATTCCCGAACGCACTCCCGTGGAGGGGCATGGGTAAATGGTAACAAGCTGACCGATCCTATGCTGTTTACAAAGTTCAACGATGATACAATTGCGGCTAGTAGCAAACTAACGGCTGCAATACAACTGGGCAATATTGATATACCGGCAACAGGTATGCTGGGCATATCTTTCAGGATGCACTTTCCGGTAAATAAGGTAGATACTTTTCTGGGGTTGGACTTCAGCGGCAACTGGTTTGTGGCAGGCAACAGCAATCCTATTTTCTTTCGTAAGCTGAATTTCACTCAAGGGTATATAGATGTATGTGCAGTGCGTACAAATCACAGCAACAATACAGGATTTGGCCTGGTGGCCAATGCAGATTTTGTAATGAAAGATGATATAACAGGAAAGGACAACATTGCAGTATATTCTTCTTTCCCAATTACCTATACTGATGTGAAAATGATTTCTGCAACAGAAGATTCATTGCCTGTATATGCTGAAGAAAATGCCACGGTGCTGGTGCAGCTGGTAGATGGAATAAAAGATATAAATGAGATAAACGCTACGGTATACCCTAACCCTGTGCACCAGACCATGCTACTGATAGCAGATGGTGTGCTGAAGGAAATACTGCTGATGAACAGCATGGGTGAAAGCATTATGGCACCAATGCAGATAAATGGCAATAGCGCTAATATAGATGCCGCAGACCTGGCAGCAGGTGTGTACTACCTGCACCTAACTACTGCCAATGGCAAGGCGGTGAAGCGCATAGTGAAATACTAAGCGGCTAGATTAATACGGCTAAAAGCAAAAAGGGGATTGACATTGTCAATCCCCTTTTGCTTTATAATGATATGCTGCAATTAAAGATCGTCCAGTACTTCTGCCTTGGCTTTTTTGGTAGCAGGTTTCTCCAGGCGGTATATGATGCGCTTGTGGGTGTTTTCTATATAGCTTTTATCGTTGAAGATACGCGCCATCATAATGCTGCCCTCTACTTCGGCTACGCTACGCTCAGCTAATTCACTGGCTATGTTTTCGGCGTATTTGTCCTGATAAATGAATTTAAGCGCATCGAAAAAATCCTGGAAAAACTGGCGGATGATAGGATTGAACTGAGGCACTACGAGTGCGCTCTCTATACCCATGTTGCCATATAGCTTGCCTGTTTTGGCATCGAAGAAAACTTTCTCTGATTCTGCCGCCAGGTTTTTTAGCCTTTGTACTGCAGGAATATTCTCTTTGTAAGCCTGTGCAAATATGTGGGTGCGGAAGTGCTCGTGTACGTATTTAATAACGGTCTCCATCAGCTGTTCCTTGCCACTGAAGTAGTGGTAGATACTGCCCTTAAGAATACCGCATGCGCGCGCGATGTCTGCCATGGATATATCGTTGTAGCTTTTCTGGCGAAAGAGCTTCAGCGACTGTACTATGATTGCCTGTTCATCAACCTTTTGTTTGGGCATTGCGCTTTTATTTTCAGTGCTTAAATGTAAGTGCAAATATATTTTTACCAAACGATAGTTCGATAAAAAATATGTTATGGCTTATGCACATCGAAAAATGGCCGGAATGCGGATACGGGGCGGGATCATTACATTTGTAGGGCATGGCGGCAAATTGCCGTTTTTGCGAACTAAACAGAGCAGCATGGACTACGACTATATCATAAACCACCTGGGCGAAGACCGGGAGAAGTACTTTGGAGCGGTGTCGCCACCCATTATGCAGACGAGCAACTTCGGCTTCGGCACAGTAGAGGAGATGCGGCAGGCGCTGATGGATGAGCAGGCAAACCACCTGTATACCCGTGGTAATAACCCCACGGTAGAGATATTACGGAAAAAGCTGGCTGCGCTGGCCGGGGCGGAGGATGCCCTGGTATTTGGCAGTGGCATGGCGGCGATAAGCTCGGCATTGCTATCTAATGTAAAAGCAGGCGACCATGTGATGTGCATGCTGCACCCATATAGCTGGATAAAGCGATTGGTAGGCGTAATACTGCCACAGTTTGGAATAGAGGGCCAGTTTGTAGATGCTAAGGATATAGATGCCGTAAAAGCTGCTATAAAGGATAATACTACGGTGATAATACTGGAAAGCCCCAACACCTTTACATTTGAGGTGCAGGATATAAGGGCGATAGTAGCGATAGCCAAAGAGCGTGGAATAACTACCATGATAGATAATACCTATAGTACCATGCTGGGGCAGCGGTGCATAGAGCTGGGCATAGACATAGAGCTGCACTCGGCCTCTAAGTATATATCGGGGCACAGCGATGTGGTGGCCGGCGTGGCAATAGGTAGTAAGGAGCATATAGCCAATATCTACAAGAAAGGCTTTATGAACCTGGGTGGTATTATTTCGCCAAATGATGCATGGCTGCTGCTGCGTGGTTTGCGGACATTGAAGCTGCGGCTGAAACATATAGCAGAGAATACGCAGCGGGTGGTGGACTTTATGGAGGCACAACCGCAGGTGACTAAGGTGCTGTATCCATTCTCTACAAGCTTTGCGCAATATGAGCTGGCAAAGGAGCAGATGCAATGGTGCGGGGGATTGTTTTCTGTATTGCTGAATACAGAAGATGTAGATGTGATAGAGCGGTTTTGCAACGAGCTGAAATACTTTCAGCTGGCAGTGAGCTGGGGCGGGCATGAGTCGCTGGTGATACCTGCCTGTGCTGCCTTGCCCAAGAATGCCTACCGCAGCCATGTGCCGCGCAACCTGGTGCGCCTGTACTGCGGGCTGGAAGATGCCGAAACACTAACAGGGGATTTGAAGAATGCGCTGCAATATGTAGTTTAGCCAATAGATAGAACACTATGCGCGAAGAACTACTGCACTATATATGGCAATACGGCCTGTTTGACAAAACAGGGCTGGCAACAACTTCAGGCGAGCCTGTGCAGATACTGAAGCCCGGCCTGCTGAACAAGGATGCGGGGCCTGATTTCGGGCAGGCGAAAATACAGATAGGCACTACCACCTGGGCGGGTAATGTAGAGATGCATATAAACGCTTCGGATTGGAATGCGCATAAGCACCAAAACGATGAGGCATACAACAATGTAATACTGCATGTGGTGTACCGCTGCGATGTGCCGGAGGTGCTGCGCAAAAACGGCACGCCGATACTACAGGTAGAACTGAAAGAGCGGATAGACGAGCGGCTGCTGGCGCGCTACACAGCACTGATGGAGTCGCAGCATGCCATAGCGTGTGGAGCCCTGGTGAACAAGGTGGATGAGGGCATACGCAGCATGGGTATGGACCGCATGGCGATAGAGCGGCTGGAGCAGAAAGTGCAATCGGTACAGGCTCTGCTGGAACGACATGGCAATGACTGGGAGCAAGTGTTGCTGATAATGCTGGCACGCTACCTGGGCAGCACGGTAAACCGGGAGGTGTTTGAAGTAATGGCTGCAAGCCTGCCACACCAGATAATAGCCAAGCATGCTGATAACCTGCTGCAGATAGAAGCCTTGCTCTTCGGGCAGGCGGGATTGCTGCATGGTGAGTTTACTGAAGATTACCCACGGCAGCTGCAACAGGAATACAAATACCTGAAGCGGCTGCACAACCTGACACCACTGCAAGCGGGTGTGGTGAAGTTTGCCAGGGTAAGGCCGCAGGCTTTCCCGACTGTGCGGCTGGCGAAGCTGGCGGCGGCGCTGCATAGCAATACCAAACTATTTGGCAGGATAATGGAGCAGCCCGAGCTAAGGACACTACAGGAGATATTTGCCACAGTGCCATCGGAGTATTGGCAGCACCATTTCAGATTTGAGGAGCGGACAGAGAAGAAAATGAACCATAACTTCAGCGAGGCCACGCTGAACTCCCTGGTGCTGAATGCTGTGTGCCCGGTACTTTTCAGCTACGGCCGGTACAAGAGCGAGGAGAAATACTGCGACAAGGCACTGGAGCTGCTACAGCAGATTCCGGTAGAAAAGAATAACATCACCACTTTATTTCAGAATTTTGGTTTTAAATTGCAGTCGGCATACGATAGCCAGGCGGTGATACAACTGAAAAAGGAGTATTGCGAGTCTTACAGTTGTGCGCGCTGCCCGATAGGCAACGATATATTAAAACAAAGAATATGAAACCGGATAATCTGAGCAGCTTTAAATTTTTGGTAGAGGCCAATGCTTTTGGGGTATGCTCCAGGCTGGGGGAGAAGCTGGATATGTCTACCAGGCACATAAGGTTGTTTTTCATCTATGCCTCATGCCTTACCATAGGCTCGCCTGTAATCATATACATGATACTGGCGTTTTGGATGCAGATGAGGTACTACGTGCGCGGCAAGCGCAGCCCTATATGGGATTATTGATTTTCTGCGGGTAGAAAAATAATAAAGCAGATACTTCTTTTAAATTTCGCTGAATATTTTAGATTTGCAGCCTGATGGTCGGATGGCCGAGTGGCTAGGCAGAGCTCTGCAAAAGCTCGTACAGCGGTTCGAATCCGCTTTCGACCTCAATTTTTTTCCCTTGTATAACTTCGGTTATGCAAGGGTTTTTTGTTTTTGGGAGGGTTTTATTAGCTCACACATTATTAAACCGGCCTTAATTTATTTTATTTGCTTCATGCGCCCTTATTATCCTTTTGCCCTGCTCTTAACCACTTTACTCTTTGCATCATCCTGCTTGCATATTCCTGATAAGCCACATAAGCCTTTATGTGCAAGCTGGAAAGTAACCCGCATCGAGGAAGGCGAAAATGAAGATGAGGCTACCGGGGTGCGTATGTTTGATATGCTGGAAGTTCGTATGAAAGATGGCTATATCCACTTGTATGATACTGGTACGTATACCATGTTTGGGGCTAATACTTCTTCACTAGGTCAATGGAAGTATAGCAAGCGTGATTCTTTATTGATGCTTACTTATTTCTCAGATACAAATGCAATAGTTTTTAAGGTGCTGGAATATGATAAAACCTGGCTTAAACTAGGTGTATCTGCTTTTGCAGGTAAACCAACCATTGCCGCCACCCCTGTGCTTTTAAAGGAAGATCCGCATTTTGAGTATAAGCAAAAAGACCTCATGGCGCCCGGCTTAAATAGTTGGAGAAAACGGCCGCTGCATGCTGAAACAGATGCTGAAATCAGAAAGCGCTTAATAGCACATATAGATTACCTCATTGCTTATTTTGAGATGACTACGGATAATGGTCAGGGCTTTTTTGAGCAATGGCATCTGGAAACGCCGATACGATTTTACAGCAATGGAATTGCTACCCCGGCTAAGGGACAGCCTAAGACCTGGCTGGGCTGGTTCTATAATGATGTGGATGCTGCAAGAGCGGCTGAAATAATTGGTGACGCCATGCATAGCATTAATAAATACCCTGCCAATACATCTACCTTCACGGAAGCATATATCATTGCGCTGAAAGAGATGAAGGAATATTTGAGGCGGTAAATGATAGCCGTACTAGAAGGAAAGACTATTTATTGAATATAGGATTTGGTAAATAGATAAAATCAAACATGTAGTTGGTTAGTAGAATGTTATTCTGATTATATATACAGAGGCATTTAATAATGAGTACATTGTGTTTTCACACTTTAAAAACTAAAGAAAATGGTAACTGTAATTCTATCTCATGAGGTTAAGGATTTTGCAAAGTGGAAAGAAGGTTTTGACTCCGGTGAAGCTATGCGCGCTGGCAATGGCATAAAGACTACAGGGGTATTTGCTGCTGCCGATAATGACAACCATGTTACAATCCTTACTGAGTTTCCAAGTGCAGAAGCGGTTCAGGGATTTTTGGCCAATCCTGATCTACAGGCAAGCATGGAAGAAGCAGGTGTAGTGGGCAAACCGGATATCAAGATATTGAAAGCTGTATAGGGTTTACACTAAGCTAATGAAAAGGGAGAACAACAATGTTCTCCCTTTTTTTATTGTCCCTATCATAAAAACAAAAAGCGACCCTTTCAGGTCGCTTTTCTGTCCAATATCTAATCTAACTATTCAAAAGAATTATTTGTTGTCTTTGCCCAGATCTTTGAATGACTGGTCGAAGCCTTCCATATCATGGTTCCACTCTTGTTTGAACTGGTTCCAGTCGGTGCGCTCCTGCTCGTAGCCATATAAGCGGCTTCTTAGCTGAGCGTTTTTTTCTTCCAGTTCCGCTATGCGTTTTGCACGCATATCGTCCAAAGGAGCTTTGCCTGGTTTGTTCAATTTTTCTTTTAATTCGGCAATACGTTTTTCGTTTGCTGTGATTCTTTCATCTTCAGCAGTTTTGAAAGCAGGGTACTCAGCATTCAGTTCGCGTTGAGCTTCTTTCAAATCCTCTTTTGCTTCGCGTACATCTTCTTTTGCTTCTTCTACCTTTTCAGACTTAGACTCGCATGAAGATACGATGCTGCCCACTGCTATAGCAGAAAATGCAGCAAGGAAAATTGCTTTTTTCATTTTGTTTGTTTGTGTTTAATTGATTTATTAAAAAGTTGATTTTTTACGATCCGGTGTTTTTGCTTATCGTTTGATAAGGGAAATATCTACAGTGTTGGTCTGCTCATTGTAGTCGAATTTGCAATCCTTAAATGATGGCGCTTTGATGGTTGGCTTGTAGTTGTTAGAGAAACCAAATGGCTCCTCAGGTATGCCAATCATATTTTTGTCGATTTTGCCATCGCTATTTACGTCCTGATATATTGCCATGGCAAACTCTCCATAAGTAAGGTCATCTATTTTAGCAGATAGCTTGCCATTTTTTGGTTTAAAGCGGTACTCCTTTAACTGGTCTTTTGAATCAGGGAATTTGTTTTTAGTTCCGTATATGCCCATTACCACTGGTGCGGTGGCCGATTCAAGGTTGGTTACGTTTATAGTAAGCGGCCTTCTTTTAGGCAAGACTTCTTTTGGTTCTGCCGCATTAGCTGATGCAGATTTATCAATAGAGGGTTCCTCTGGCTTGGCAGCAGAGGCAATAGATGCTTCTCCTGCTGTACGCGATGGAGCATCCTCTACCCGTGTTTCTGTGTTAGAAAGGTTAGCGTCTTCGGATGCCTGCGCTTCAGTAGCTGAGCTTTCTTTTTCGAAACCGCAGCCTACCAATGTGATGGATAGCATTACGACCAGGTATGCGTAATAGAGTACTTTTATATTCATTGTTGTTGTGTTTTAAAAACAAGGGCCGTTTAGATTTATGTAAAAATTGTTTATCGATTTAAGCCGAAACTGAAGCGGTGTGTGCCCGACTATGTGCCTGACTGTACCTGCATGCTGCAACTATAAAGAGCGATAAACAAACTATTCTAATGAATCTAAACAGCCCGTTTGACAGATTAAGTACAATTAATATGCCTATGATAAATAAGGCCTACTGTGTTATTTGTGGGCAAGCTATTCCCCAAGTGTGTGTTTGGGCGTGGGCTGATTTTCGCTTTTTGTGGAATATTAACGGTGTAGTACATGCACCTCTTTTGCAATATTGGAGTGTCTTATACGTTAATTAGAGTTGTACTTTCGACTGGCTCAGAGAGCAGATACTGTTTAGGGAGTCGAAAGGATGGCGGAGAAATTACCGACACGGTAATAGTTGAAAAGCCGACAGCGGATAGGTGGATTGATACCGACAGGTTTGCTACTTGGTCTACGTTGAAGACGGGTAGTATTTTTACCGACAGAGTTGGTTACGAAAGTACCGACAGGGGAGAGGTGAAAAAGCCGACAGCGGATAGGTGGATTGATACCGACAGGTTAACCACTTGAGCTACGTTGAAAATGGGTAGTATTTTTACCGACAGAGTTGGTTACGAAAGTACCGACAGGGGAGAGGTGAAAAAGCCGACAACGGATAGGTGGATAAATACCGACAGTTTTTCTACTTGAGCTACGTTGAAAATGGATGGTGTTTTTACCGACAGGATTGGTGATAAAAGTACCGACAGGATGGAGGTGAAAAAGCCGACAGCGGATAGGTGGTTTTTACCGACAGGTGGTACTGGCAAAGCAAAAGCTATTATGGCTGGCTAAGGCATCCTATTTTTATGGATAAAGAAAAATATTAATATGAATACATTTTTTAAAATACTCGCAGCTGTGCTATTGGCATTTAATGCGGCAGGTGCCATATATGGTGGATGGAACCTGATGACCTACCCAGATGGTAGTAGTCTGGACATGAGTACAAAGCTGCTTGAGCATAGTCCGTTCGGGGACTTCCTGATACCTGGTATTATCCTGTTCCTCTTTAATGGCGTATTGAGCCTTACCTTTCTTGCAGCCCTGCTGCTAAATGCTAAAAATACACCTTGGCTGCTCATATTTCAGGGCTTTGTGCTCGGAGGCTGGATAGTAGGGCAGATGATTATGCTGCAGACGGTAAACTCACTTCATATACTATTTGGCAGCATAGGGTTTGCGCTTATTTTAATCGGCGCATTGATGATAAGAAGCAGGAGGCTTAGTATGGTCTAGGGTATGGAAAATTCAGTAATGCCGATTTTTTGGTGGTATGAAAAGCACTTCATTTATTTGAGTGATTATATTGTAGCGGTGAAGGGAAATAAGGATCTAAAGTTAGTTTTAAAAGGATAGATGCAGCAGAAATATTTATTCAGGTTTTTGGTGGGGTTGTTACTTGTGGTGGTGATACTTGCATATAGTAATCATTGGCACAATGATTTTCACTTTGACGATGCGCATACTGTGCAGAGCAACATTTATATACAGCACATCGGGAATATCCCTTTGTTTTTTAAAGATTGCAAAACATTCAGTTCTATACCATCGCACGGGTCGTACAGGCCGGTGGTGAGCACTACGCTTGCCATAGACTATTGGATGGGTGGCGGATTGAACCCTGTCTACTTCCACCTGTCTACCTTCATACTGTTTTTGCTGCAGGGTGTATTGATGTTCTTTTTCTTTAAAAAGATACTGGATACGGTAGCTGCAGAAAGCCCTACAGAATATATCGCACTATTTGCCAGCGGGTGGTATCTGCTGAACCCTGTGAATGCAGAAACAATAAACTATGTGATTTCGCGCTCAGATTCGCTTTCTACATTTTTTGTGCTGCTGGCATTTGTGCTGTACCAGTATTCAGATTTTGCGAGAAAGACATTCCTATACCTTGTGCCTGTTTTTATAGGAGCGCTTGCAAAGCCAACGGCTATTATGTTTGGTCCGATACTGGTGGGGTATCATTTGATACTTGAGCAACAAGTAAGAAGTGTATTTGCCATAGAAAAGTATAATTGGGGGCGATTGCTGAAGGTAGCACTGCCATCGATATTGTTGTTTGTAGGAGTATATGCGCTGGTAAAACACATGGAGGAGGGCATGTTTGTACCAGGAGGCAGTTCGCTGTCGGCTTATGTGCTGTCGCAGCCATTTGTGTACCTGCACTATGTAGGCATGTTCCTGCTGCCATTGCAGCTGAGCGCAGATACTGACTGGAGTGTATTTGCCGACCCGTTTGCTCCTCAGGTAATTGTTGGCTGGTTGTTTCTGGCAGGGCTTTTGGTAACACTGATATACACGGCAGATAATAAACGATTGAAGCCAATTGCATTTGGGATAATCTGGTTTTTGCTGAGCTTGGTGCCAACCACATTTGTACCACTGGCCGAGGTGATGAATGACCACAGGATGTTTTACCCGCATGTGGGAACTGTGCTTGCCTTGACATGGGCGGGCTATCTGTTGCTACAGAAGTTTTGGGCTGGAACGGCACATGCGCTGGCGGCACTACTATGTGTATTGGGTTTGAGCGCTTATGCATCGGGCACCTACGAGCGAAATAAAGTATGGGCTACAGAAGCGAGCCTGTGGAAAGATGTAACAGAAAAAAGCCCAATGAACGGGCGGGGGCAAATGAACTATGGGTTGACGCTGATGGCCAAGGGTGACTATGAGGGCGCTGAAAAGTGCTACGCACAGGGGCTTAAGCTGCTGCCTACTTATTCGCTGCAATACACGAATATGGCTACCGTAAAAGAGGCGAAGGGAAACTACCGGGAGGCGGATTTCTACTACCAAAAGGGAATAGAGTATGGTGCGGACTACCCCGGCAACTACTATTTCTATGGGAGGTACCTGTATAAGCAAGGAAGAAAAGAGGAGGCAATAAACAAGCTGACAGAAGCGCTAAAGCGCAGCGATGCACTGACAGATGCGCGCTACCTGCTGATGAGTGCGCTATATGAAGCAGGCAGGCTGGAGGAACTGCGCACACTATGCAACAGTACCCTGAAAATTTTGCCTAATGATGGAAGGGCAAAGGCGTTTTTGGCAAGTACACAGGGTGCCAAATCGATTCTGCAACTGAAAGAGGATGAAGTAGCGCTAACGCCAAGCCCGGAGGGGTATCTGGGGCTGAGCCTGCTATACTATAATGCACAAAGGTATGAGGATTGTATAAAAGCCGCTGAACAGGCACTGAAGCTAAAACCTGACTATGCAGAAGCCTATAACAATATATGCTCCGCGTATAATGCCCTGAAGCGATACAAAGAAGCGGCACAGGCATGCGAAAAGGCACTGGAAATACAGCCTGGGTATCAGTTGGCCAGGAATAATCTTAATTTGGCAAAAATGAATTTATAGTTATTATTTAATATTAAGGAGAAGTGAAGAGCAATTTGGGAAATGATAATCCCTATTATTTTTCTTCATTTGCAGTATCAAACAACGACATGAGACAAATACGATATAGAGAAGCCCTACGTGAGGCAATGAGTGAAGAGATGCGCAGGGACAGTTCGGTATTCCTGATGGGAGAGGAGGTTGCAGAATATGATGGCGCCTATAAGGTAAGTCAGGGAATGCTGGCGGAATTTGGCCCTAAAAGGATAATAGACACACCAATATCGGAACTGGGTTTTGCCGGTATAGGGGTAGGTGCAGCTATGAACGGCACTAAGCCAATCATAGAGTTTATGACCTGGAACTTTGCCATATTAGCCTTTGACCAGATAATAAACGGTGCGGCAAAAATGCTGGCTATGAGCGCGGGAGAATTCGGTTGCCCGATAGTATTTCGCGGAGCGCAGGGTGCAGCAGGTCAGCTGGGCGCCCAGCACTCGCAGATGCTTACCAATATGTTGGCTTCGGTGCCGGGGCTGAAGGTGGTAGCGCCTTCTACACCATATGATGCGAAAGGATTGCTGAAAGCATCTATACGCGACAATGATCCTGTAATGTTCCTGGAAAGTGAGCAGATGTACAGCGACCTGGGCGATGTGCCGGAAGAGGAATATGTGATAGAAATAGGCAAGGCTGAAATAAAGCGTGCAGGTACGGATGTAACTATAGTTAGCTATAACAAAATGATGAAGCTGGCTCTGAAAGCAGCGGAGGAACTGGCCAAAGAAGGTATAGAAGCAGAGGTTATAGACCTGAGGACGATACGTCCGCTGGATGTGCCTTGCATATTGGAATCGGTAAAGAAAACCAACCGCCTGGTAATAGTGGATGAGAGCTGGCCATTTACATCAATAGCATCTGAGATAACATTCCAGGTGCAGCGCTATGGGTTCGACTACCTGGATGCGCCTATACGCCGTGTATGTGGTGCAGATGCAAGCATGCACTATGCCCCGAACTTGGTAGAAGCCTATATGCCCAGCGTAGCGAAAATAGTGGAGGCGGTAAAAAGTGTGACTTACAAGAAGTAAGCAATAGAGATAAGATATAAATCGTTCTTTGATAAAATAAAAAGGGCAGCTTCCGATCGGAAGCTGCCCTTTAAAAAGCAAGATAAAAGTTAACCCTATTATCTCATGAATAGCATCTCGCGATACTTTGGCAAAGGCCATGAAGTGTCTTCTACCAACAGTTCCAGCGAATCTATATTGTCGCGGATGTCGTCGAAAAGAGGTTTAACCTTATCGCAATAGTATTTAGCTTCATCGGATACAGATTTAGATTTGTGCGCACCTGCAAGGGCGGCGTTCAATTTATCTACGCCTGTTTTTACAGCATTGATCCTGTTAACGATATCGGTAACTATTTCTTTCTGAGCTTTAGAGCCTGAAGCAGCAATGCCGATTTCTTTCAGGCCTTTGATGTTGCTGATAAGCTTGTTGCTATAGTCGAGCGCTGAAGGAAGTATCTGGTTAACTGCAAGGTCAGCAAGGGTTTTGGCCTCGATGTCGATCTTCATCACATAGCTGTGGTTCTGGATTTCGTAACGGGCATCCAGCTCTCTTTCAGTAAGGATGTTGTTCTTGATAAATACATCTTTGTATTTTTTCAAGGTAAGGAAATCAAGTGCGTAAGGAGTGGTTTTTACGTTGTTCAAGCCACGTTTCTTAGCTTCTTTGGCCCAAGCCTCGCTGTAACCATCACCTTCGAAGCATATCTTTTTGCTATCGGTGATGTACTGACGGATAACGCGAAGAAGCGCACCATCTTTGCTTTCACCGCCTTTGATAAGCTTGTCAACCTCTGTTTTGAAGTCGATAAGCTGCTGAGCCATAATGGTGTTCATTACGGTCATAGTCTGAGAGCAGTTAGCTGAAGAACCTACAGCGCGCACCTCGAACTTGTTGCCTGTGAAAGCAAAAGGAGAAGTACGGTTCCTGTCGGTGTTGTCCAACATCACATCAGGTATCTTGTTGTGGATGTCAAGCTTCAGGTTAGCATTGGCCAACTCGTCGTATTTGCCTTTAGCCACGCGCTTTTCGATCTCATCCAATACATTGGTCATATAAGAACCGATAAAAGCAGAGATGATAGCAGGAGGGGCTTCGTTGGCACCCAGACGGTGGTCGTTTGGAGCAGAAGCGATAGAAGCACGGATTAGGTCACCATACTCTTGAACTGCTTTAAGCACGTTTACGAAGAAAGTGATGAACTGTATGTTGCTCTTAGGGGTTTTGCCGGGAGATAGAAGGTTTTTGCCTGTATCTGTGCTAAGGCTCCAGTTGTTATGCTTACCGCTACCGTTGATGCCTGCAAATGGTTTTTCATGAAGCAAAACACGCAGCTTGTGCCTGCGGGCAACACGCTCCATAAGGTCCATAAGCAACTGGTTGTGGTCTACTGCTACGCTCACCTCTTCGAACATAGGTGCGCACTCGAACTGAGAAGGAGCAACCTCATTGTGGCGTGTGCGGACAGGGATACCTAATTTATGGCACTCTGTTTCCAGGTCAAGCATGTAGGCATAAACACGCTCCGGTATGGTACCGAAGTAGTGGTCTTCCAACTGTTGTCCTTTAGCTGGAGAGTGGCCCAAAAGGGTTCTTCCAGTGAACATAAGGTCGGGACGGGCATAGAACAAAGCCTCGTCTATAAGGAAATACTCCTGCTCCCAACCAAGGGTAGCAGTAACACGGGTAGCTTCTTTATCGAAAAGGTTAACTACCGGAAGGGCAGCTGCTTCAAGGAAAGCACATGATTTAAGAAGCGGGGCTTTATAGTCAAGCGCTTCGCCTGTGTAGGAGATGAATATAGTAGGAATACAAAGGGTTTTGCCATCGCCGATTTCCATGATGAAAGCAGGAGAACCCGGATCCCATGCTGTGTAGCCACGCGCTTCGAAAGTAGCACGTATACCACCGCTCGGGAAAGAAGATGCATCAGGCTCTTGCTGAACCAAAGCATCGCCGCTGAACACTTCGATAGCTCCGTCACCTTTAGGTGTAAAGAACATGTCGTGTTTTTCGGCAGTCAGGCCGGTAAGGGGTTGAAACCAGTGGGTGTAAGAGTTGGCGCCTTTTGAAGTAGCCCATGCTTTCATGCCTGCAGCCACTGCATCTGCAATCTCACGGCTGATTTTAGTGCCGTTGCTGATTGCCGAACGAACTGCTTTGTAAGCATCTTCCGAAAGGAAATCGCGCATTGCTTTGTCGTTGAATACATTGATGCCATAGTAATCTGACACCTTGGTACCTGCCAAACGTGGAGATACCACCTCGCGGTTTACTACTGTCTCTATCGCCTTCTTGCGTTGACTGATCATAAATTGTTTGTGTTTTTGATTTGCGCTGCGAAAGTCGATATTCTGCTCCGCATTTTCAATAATTTATAATTATCTATATGTGAATAATTTTTAGCGTATCGCCATAATTTGCCATTAAACTTTTGAAAAAAGAATGATTTTTGCAGCATGAATACTAAATTTCTGGTTCCCTTCATTGTATTAAGCCTTATTTGTTGCCTTGGGCTGTTTTATAATCCTGTGGAAAATGTGGTAATTCCTGATGGGATTAATGCTGCCGACCTTGCCTGGATGTTGTGTGCTTCGGGTCTGGTTTTGCTCATGACACCGGGCTTGTCCTTCTTTTACGGAGGAATGGTGAGTAGGAAGAACATCATCAGTACCATGTTGCAGAGCTTTATAGCATTGGGGGTTATCACGGTATTGTACGTATTCGTTGGCTTCAGTCTTTCTTTTGGCGACAGCTACCACGGGCTTATTGGTAATCCTTTCCAATTCCTGATGTTCAAAGGTGTATCGCTCAATGTAAACGCAGCCCTGGCTCCAACTATACCACTGCTTCTTTTCGCAGCATTTCAAATGAAATTTGCCATTATAACTCCTGCTCTTATAACAGGAAGCTTTGCGGAGCGGGTTAGGTTCAGCAGTTATCTGCTGTTCATGTGCTTGTTCAGCCTCTTTATATATGCACCGTTGGCGCACTGGACCTGGCATCCTGATGGCTTCCTGCGCAAATGGGGTATACTGGATTTTGCCGGAGGTACAGTGGTACACATGAGTGCAGGTTATGCAGCCTTGGCCGGAGCATTGGTTCTTGGCCAGCGCAAATCCTTTGGCAGCAACACCCATAATGAGCCGGCCAATATCCCCTACATATTGTTGGGTACAGGTATGCTTTGGTTTGGCTGGTTCGGTTTTAATGCAGGATCTGCAATGGGCGCCAACCAAACGGCCGTTTTGGCATTTGTAACCACTGTATGTGCATCCGCCGCTGCCATGATGAGCTGGGTATTTTTCGATGCTGTACGAGGCAAAAAAGTTACGGCTATGGGTACCTGCATAGGTGCCGTGGTTGGCCTTGTGGCTATCACTCCGGCTGCGGGATTCGTTACTATACCCCACAGCTTGTTCATAGGGTTCATATCGGCTATCATTTCTAATTTGGCCGTAAGCACCAAGAATAAGTCTACGCTCGACGATACCCTGGATGTATTCCCTTGCCATGGTGTTGGTGGTATTTGTGGAATGATACTTACCGGTGTTTTCGCTAAGGACGTGGGTCTTTTTTATGGCCATACCGATACTTTTGTAATGCACATGATTGGCCTGGTAATAGTTTCTGCCTTTACTTTCGTAGGTTCTTATTTGCTTTACAGGCTTACTGATGCTATTATACCATTGCGCGTGAGCGAAGAACAGGAGGCAGAAGGCCTGGATAAGAGCCAGCATGGTGAAACTTATGGTCGCAAACGCCCGGAGGCAAGTCTTTAATTTTGTATAAATCATAGTATTTAGGTGCTTTATTGGTTAGGTTTGTTTTAATAATCAACTAACATGAAAAAGATATTGGGTTTAATAGTAATAGTATTGTTTGCTGCGGTTAATGCCTTTGCTGTAAACGGTTATTACATCGAATACAAAATGACCGCATCTGTAGCAGGATCAAGTCCTACTGGCTCTATGAAGCTTTACAGCACCCCTGCAGGCGATTCGCGTACCGAGATGAATATGTCCATTGGGCAGATGGGTGGTCTTGATGTAGTTAGCCTGGTTAAAAAATCGGAGCCTAAAAAAATCTACATGCTGTTCGAGTCTACCAAGACCTACAGTGTCACAGATGCTGCTACCAAAGATGGTTTTAAGGATGATGCCACTTACGAGGTTTCGGTACTTGGTACCGAAACGGTTAATGGCTTCAAATCTACCCATGTAAAAATAGTGCGCAATAAGCAACCTATGGAAATGTGGTTAAGCACTGATATCGCCAACTATGCTGAGCTTTCTACACTGAAGGGCAACGAATACTACGGCAACGATAAGCTATTGAAAGCGCTTAAAGCTAAAGGGGTATCTGGTTTCCCTGTGCGTATCAAAGCGCAGCAGCAGGGTGCCAATATCCAGTTTGATCTGGTGAAAACTGCTGCTCAGGATATTCCATCTGCTTTGCTTGAAATTCCTGCAGGCTACAAAGAAGGCGATGCACTAAGCGGCATGATGAAGCAAATGGGTCTTCCTTCAATGGACGAAATACAGAAAATGACACCTGAGCAACGAGCGGCTTTGCTGAAACAGTTTCAGCAAAACGGAGGTAAATAATTTCAAGGAGGCACCAAATGGTGCTTTTCTTTTTTAGGGGTTTTATAGCTCATTTCTGTTTTCATTTAATTATCAATTTTTAGCCCAACTTCGCGTCAGTTTTTATCTTATGACTTTAACACATACCATAGTTGCTCCTGCCACCGCGCAGGGAGTTGGCGCATTAGGCATTATCAGGCTTTCAGGTCCCGATGCCATTTCTATTGCTTCCCGCGTATTTCGCGGCAAAGGCTTTACCGATGCTCATTCGCATACCCTACATTATGGCTTTATCACCGACAGTGTAAAGGACATAGATGAGGTTATGGTCAGCCTCTTCCGTGCTCCCAGGAGCTTTACCACCGAAGATATAGTCGAGATATCCCACCACGGTTCTCCTTTCATCCAGCAGCAGATACTTTCCCTGCTTATTACCGCAGGTGCCAGGCCTGCAGAGCCTGGCGAGTTTACCCTGCGCGCCTTCCTTAATGGCCGTATAGACCTTAGCCAGGCCGAAGCGGTAGCCGATATCATTGCTTCCGATTCGGCCGCCTCCCACGAAATTGCCATCAACCAACTTCGTGGTGGCTTCAAGCAGGAGCTGGAAGTGCTGCGCACCGAACTGCTCAACTTTGCTTCGCTTATCGAGCTGGAGCTCGATTTCAGCGAGGAGGACGTGGAGTTCGTAGACCGTACTCAGCTTAGCCGTCTTATACTCAATCTAGACAAGAACATCAGTGGTCTTTTATCTTCATTCAAACTGGGCAATGCCATCAAAGAGGGCGTGCCTGTGGTTATAGCCGGAGAGCCAAATGCAGGCAAGTCTACATTGCTCAATAAACTACTAAACGAGGACCGCGCCATAGTTTCCGAAATAGCAGGCACTACCCGCGATGTTATCGAAGACCAGCTTATCATCGATGGTATCGCGTTCCGCTTTATCGATACTGCCGGCTTGCGCGAAACCGAAGACACCATCGAAAAAATCGGCGTGCAGCGCAGTTACGAAAAGATCAAAACTGCGGCGGTGCTTATGTACATCTTTGATGCCAATATCTTAAAGAACGATACGGATATCTCAAAAGAAATCAGCACTGCTGCATCTTTCGAAATACCCTATATGCTGGTGGCCAACAAGAGCGACCTTTGTTCACCGGCCATATTGCAGGCCCTGCAAGCTCAGCCCAACATCTTTATCATAGCTGCCAAAACAAGTACAGGAGTGGATGACTTAAAACAGCGCTTGCTTGATTTTGTCAATGTCAAAAACCTCAACTCCGGTAACACTATAGTCACCAATATCCGCCACTTCGATGCGCTTCAGCGCGCATCCGCATCATTGGAGGCAATTCAATACGGCCTGCAAAACCAGCAGACTACAGAGCTTGTGGCCCTCGACATAAAACATGCACTCGAAGCCCTGGGCGAGATAACCGGTGCTGTCACCAACGATGAGATTTTGGGCAATATTTTCGGCAAGTTTTGTATCGGCAAGTAACCTGCCTTACCCCTGCCACACTACCTTGCCATCTAGCGCCTTGGCGAGCCTAATGCTCAACTCAGGATATATCTTCGCTCCTACATAGCTTTGCGGGGCTACGAAACCATACTTTGCCCTTAGTTCATCCAGCGGTATTGCTTCCGCCAATTCTATAAAGTCGGTTATTGGTATTGCGATCCCCTGCTTCTTTTCTTTCAGGTAGTCATATACCGAGGCTCCATTTCCTTTTATATGCGCCTCAGCAATTGCAGCTATCCGGTCAGGCGTACCAATTATTGCTTTGTCCATCAGCACCACTCCGCAAATAGCTTTTACCGGGGCAGAAATATATACTACAGCTATGGTTAGTCGCTTTCGGAATCGGGTACGATACTCCATCTTCTTTGTACCGCTCTTCATCAGTTCATAAGCGTAGGGCTGCAGGCTCATGATGATTATATCTTCATTGACATAGTGAATTTCTTTACTGTCTTCTTCAAACATCCGGGTCTGTATGTTCTTCATTTTTCATCGTGGTTATTTTTTCAAACCACTCACAATATCAGCTTCACTATACATAGGTGGTGCAAATTGAAACTGTTTGCTTAGCGGGTATTTGCCATCCTGGTTGCCAAAGCTGTTTTGGAAAAAGAAGGAGAATGGTACATCATACATGCTTACATGCTTTGTTTCTTCGTTCAGGTAGTAGTAACATAGGGCAGCATCCGGGTGCAGCAACCCGAAGTGTACCACTGGCCTTACTTCTTTTGTTTTATTTATAAATGAGCCATGCAATGTCCTGTCGGCATATACTACCAGATCGCCTGCTTTAGACTCAATGATATCGCACTTGCTGAACAGCATTTCTTTATGCTCTAGGTATGGCCATTTGCAGAACATCGGCAAGGGGTAGTTGAACAGATTGTGACTATATTTCAATGCATATAAGGCGCCATTTTCTCTGGTAGTATCTACCAGTGGTATCCAGATATTCCTGTATTGAAAAACTGATTCATCCTGAATGCTGAAATCCCTGTGCAGTTCGGTTACGCCATTCATATTAGGGTTCTTGGCCATAAACGAAGCCACAGGTGTTTTATAATTTTTGAAGGTGGCATCCAGCTTTGATTTCAATGTTTCCAGGATTTTGCTGCTAACCTCACTCGAGCTGTCGGGGCTAATATTGTATAAGCTGTTCCACATACCCTGTTCTTCGCCGGCATAGTTATAGCAACTTGCAAAAAGGTTCCGTAGCATTCCTACTTCGTGCTTATCCAGAAATGCGGGAATATTAACCACCCCGGAGTTGTTAAACTCATCCTCCAGTTGTTGGTCTTTAAACTCAGCACTTTTCATAAAAATTAGTTTTTTCAAATCTATTAATTAATTTGAATATAATTATTGTGTTGATAGCCGGTTATGAATTGTCGGTAGAATTGTCGGCTTCTTTTTACTTTTTCTGTCGGAATCGGTGTCGGTAAAATCACTTATGATTATATTGCCCTACCGCCTTCATAATCAAGTTGTTCCGGCTTAAGCTTGTCGGTAGAATTGTCGGCTTCTTTTTACTTTTTCTGTCGGTATCGGTGTCGGTAAAATCACTTATGATTATATTGCCCTGCCGCCTTCATAATCAAGTTGTTCCGGCTTAATCTTGTCGGTAGAATTGTCGGCTTGGTTTTTAATTTTTCTGTCGGTACCGGTGTCGGTAAAATCACATATAGGCATCTTGCCCTACCACCTTCAGAATCAAGCTGTTCCGGCTTAATCTTGTCGGTAGAATTGTCGGCTTGGTTTTTATCTTTCTGTCGGTACCTTTGTCGGTAAAGTTACTTGTGTTTACCCTTTCCCTACTGTCTTCAAGATCAATTCCTTCTTACCTTGTCGGTAGAATTGTCGGCTTTCTTTTTTAGGTCAAATCTGGCGGCAGAAATGGCCGTTAAAATTACCCCTGGCTTCCAACCTTTGATTGTATGCGCATAAGTACTGAGATGACCAAATTTATCAATTTTGGTACTTGGTATTTCATCTCAAATCTAATATATGATTCAGTTCATTAAGATTGTAGCAAAAAAGGCGGAGAAAATGTTAAAGCGCCATAAGTATATGATAATCAATATATAGTAAACTTGTTATTTCATCTTAAATGAAAAAGGCAGATACTCCAAAGTACCTGCCTTTCTGAACAAAATCTTTAACTGCTTATGCTATTGTACTATTACTTTCTTAACAGCAATGATCCTGTTTTCTTTATCCAAAACATGGAAGAAATATATTCCGCCATTACCCCACTCTTTAGCGCTTAGTTTTGTTTCGCGGTTCATTAGTGGTTTATTTATTATCACCTGCCCTATTGCATTTGTAACTTTTACACTATAACCTTCTACGTTCGTATTGGCTATCTCTGCCAGTACTACCATCTCGCTGGTTGGGTTAGGGTATACAGCCCATTTCTCGTTTTGCATGGCATTGCTGATGCCGTTAATTGCGGCCCTTGCTATGTTAGATTTTGAAGAGCTGAAGTTTGCTGTTTTTGCAGTTGGTATGCACCCGTTAGGATTTACTGCCTCTATCTGATAAAAGCTGATAGGAGATGTAGAAGCAGAATCTATATAGTTATTGGTACCGCTGGATACAGTAGCTATCAGTTGCAGGTTGGTGCTGCTTGTGCCACGGTATATGTTATATGTCGGAAAGGTAAAGCCTACATAGTGTGTCCACGTCAGGTTCCAAACACCACCACCGGAATCCTGTGCTGTAGTTAGTAGTATTGTTTTATGAACGTTTCCTCCTAATGCTGTGTTGCCACAGGTATCTTTTGCAGCAATTTTGTATCGTACGCTTTCTTGCTGTGCATCAGAGTTTACATCTGTAAATATGCTCAGGTCATCAACCCCTACAGCACCTATTCTATCATATACATTTAACTGGGCCGACTCTTTGTAAATATAGAAGCTGTCTACCCCTGTTTTTACTGGTTTTTCCCAGGCTATGGTATTGTATCCTGTAATGCTGTCTACAGTTACCGCGCATATCTGGTAAGCATTTATAAATGATAAATTTACTTGGAAAGGAGCCGAAATAGAGGTGCATCCGCTAGTATCAGTCACTGTTACGGTATATGCGCCACTTACATTCACATGTATGCTATCGCTGTTTCCCCCCGTACTCCACAGGTAGGTGGTATATCCTGCTCCTGCGCTCAGGCTCACATTGGCTATACATGAGGAGTTTCCGGTCTGGCTTATAGTAGGTGCCGGTGGGTTTAGCTTAAAACTAATAACATAGTTATTGCTTACTGCGGTGCAGCTGCCAGAGCTTACCTGTAGCTGGTAGCTACCGGACTCTGTTACACGCAATGTATCCCCTGTAGCTATTGTTACTCCGGTTTTTATCCAGGCATAGCTGTACGGGCTGCCTGCCTGCGCTACTAGTAGCGTTGTATCGCCTGCGCATGGTGTAGTAGATCCTGTTACATTTACATTATAAACAAGGTTACAGGTATTAGCTGTAACCAGCAGGGTCGTGGTATCGTTGCAGCCTGCACCATAGGTGTCCAGCATAGTTATTCCATAAGGCCCGCTGGCATTCCACAATATGCTTACATTACTTGTTCCCTGGCCCGATTGTACAGTTCCTCCGGATATATACCAGTTATAGGTAGTGCCCGGGTAGTTGGTTACTGAATAAGGATAAGCTGTGGAAGGAGTTATTGACGTGCTACCTGTTATGGGGTGGTTGTGCTTATTATATACGGTGATGAAGATAGAGGCTGTATCTATACATGCCGGAGCAGACCTGGTTACAATCACCGAATACTGGCCTTGTGTGGAAACCGTGATAACACGTGAGGTATCGCCGGTAGACCATCTGTAAGTAGAAAAAGTATCTGTTGTGCTTAAGGTAGTGTATTGCCCCTGGCATAGCGAATTGGTGATGTTGCCATATATGCTGGCAGTATCCATTCCTCTCAGGTAGTAAATCTTCTGGGCAGTAACTGTAAGGCCTGCAGCATCAGTTACTGTTAAAGAATATGAACTGTTCTGTGTTATTATCGCAGTTGGATTCTGGCACGCAGTGCAGCTAAGTGCATTTCCAGTGGTCACTGCCCATTGGTATATATATGGTGCTGTGCCATTGGCTGCTGCTGGGGTCAGTGTCACATTGCCACCTGTACATGCGTATCCTATGCCGCCTACATTTACGCTCAGGTTGTTTACAGGAGTGCCGGTGCATTGCGTTGCGCCGGGTATACAGGCTTTTCTGCCCGGCTTGGTTACTCCCACCGAATCGGTATTGTTGGCAGGTGTGTATTGTACACATGGGCAATTTTCTGTGCTGGACCTTACACGCAGTATATATGCAAAACTATTAGGTACGCCTATCATTTTTGCTATATCTCCGAACTCACCTTTTATTACAGGAAGCCCCTGCAGTTTCAATCGCACATAAACTCCCAGGCGATACTGTCCGCATCCGCTTGTTGGTACGCCAGAAAAATTAATGCATCCTGTTTCGCTATTCAGGTATTGTGTGCCCAATGGATTGTTAAAGGTGTATGCCATACCTGTCGGCAAATTGGTAATACTGTCGAAACTCAGGTATTCAACGGTAAGGCCGGCGAGAAGATCGTAATTTTTAAAATAGATGGCGGTTCCGGTGCCGCTTACTGTTTGCCCTATTACATAGCAGGATATTGAATCGGGCTTAGGACTAAAACCGGGACTTGCTTGGCTCACGGGAACACATTGTGCGTTGGCATTGATGACTATGCCAATGGCAAATAGAAAAGTGGTAAAAAGGCTTTTCATGGATTGATTTTTAGGTTAAAAATAAGATGCAAATCTACTATAAATAGGGGAAATGGCAATAGCTTATGATAATGGTGCTTTAGGTGCGCGTATGCTGTAGTGCGCTGTATTTTTAATTTCAGCTTATCTTAAATGATAAAGGCAGATACTTAGAGAGTATCTGCCTTTATTCTTGTATAGTATAGTGCTATTGCACTATTATTTTCTTCACTGCCACTATCCTGTTTTCGGTGTCGAGTATATGGAAGAAATACATTCCACCATTACCCCACTCTTTAGTGTTCAGCTTTGTTTCGCGGTTCATTAGTGCTTTATTCATCACCACCTGGCCTATGGCATTGGTAACTTTTACGCTGTAGCCTTCCACATTCATATTGGCTATCTCTGCCAGCACTACCATTTCGCTGGTTGGGTTAGGGTACACGGCCCACTTATCATTTTGCAGGGTGTTTTCTATTCCTGCTGCCACAGCTATTACCGTATTGGATTTAGATGCGCTGTAGTTGGCCGTTTTCGCAGTGGGCAGGCAACCGTTCGGGTTCACTGCTTCTATCTGGTAGTAGCGCTCATTGGCAGGTGGGTTAGCATCTTCGTAGTAGGTAGTGCCGCTTGGTACCGTAGCTATCAGTTGCAGGCTGATGCTGCTTGTACCACGATATATATTATATGATGGGAAAGTAAAGCCTACGTATTGAGACCAGCTAAGCTGCCATACACCACCCAATCCCGGCATTGTGCTCAGGTATATAGTTTTGTGTATGTCGCCGCTCAGTGCTGCTATGCCACAGGTATCGCGCGCGCATATTTTATATATGGCATTTTCCTGTTGCGGATCGGAGTTTACATCGCTGAATATGCTCAGGTCATTTACACCCACTGCGCCTATCTTTTCATACTTAGTAAGAGGTGTTTTTTTGTACACGTAAAAGCTGTCTACACCGGTTTTGCTGTGCTTCTCCCATACTATGGTATTGTAGCCTGTTATGCTGTCTACCGTTACCGCGCATATCTGGTAGGGTGCCAAAAACGATAGATTAACCGGATATGGTGCCGAGGCTGCGGTGCATCCGTTTGCGCCTGTTATGGTTACAGTATATTCATCGCTTGCTCTTACCTGTATGCTATCATTGGTGCCTCCGTTGCTCCACAGGTAGCTATACCCGCCCGGTGCATGTAGGCTTATATTCGAAGTGGTGCAGGAAGTGATGCTTCCATATTTATTTAGTACGGGTACAGCGGGTGCCTGCAAGAAGAAAAGCGAAGTGCCGCTGCTTAGTGATAAGCAATTGGCAGAGTCTACTTGTACCTGGTAATCTCCGGAACTTTTTGCTTGCAGCATACTTCCTGTTTCTCCTGGTAATATTTGTCCGTCTTTTAGCCACTGATGATTGTATGGGCCTGATGGCTCGCCTAATAAAAGTATGCTATCGCCTGAGCAGGTAGTATCGGGTGCAAATAGATTTATACGACTCGTTAGTGTACAGTTATTTGTAGCAGGAATATTTGGGCATTCAGGCTCGCTTCCTGTGCAGGCTTTTCTGCCTGGTTTGGTTACCCCTACTGAGTCTGTTGTATTGCTTGGCTCGTAGACTATGCAAGGGCAATTATCTGAGCTTGCTCTTACGCGCATTATATAACTCATATCGGGTGCATTGAAAATTTTTGCAAGAGCATCTAGTTCTCCCGTTTGTTCAGGGAGACCTTGGATTTTTAATCTTACATAGATTCCCAACCGGTATTGTCCGCATCCACCTGTCGGGCTTCCGAACAGGGATATACAACCTTTTTCACCGTTTTGATATTGAGTACCTAGTGGCTTGTTCATCGAATAAGACATGACTGCTGGCAAATTGGTAATACTGTCAAAAATCATATAGTCCACCAGTAATCCAGCTACGGTATCGTAACTTTTAAAATAAAGCGTGCTACCTGTGCCGCTTATGGCTTGGCCAATTATGTAGCACGGCATGGAGTCAGCTACTGTGCTAAAACCTGCATTGGCTTGATTAACAGGAACACATTGTGCGTGGGTAGTTGCTATTAATCCAATAGCAAAGAAGAAAGAGAGGATCAGTTTTTTCATGGTTAGAGTTTTGGATTTGAAAAAGATGTAGTGAAAATAGTAAATATATCAAGAAACGGTATTGCCAGAAACAATTACTGTTTTTCGGCAACCTGCTTTTCCTTTATCAGTTGGTCAAATGCTGTTTGCAATATCGGGCTTATTTTTTCAGCGCTGTCAGCACTTTCTATAAAATTCACATCGCTCATGTCGCAGTTATATATATCATAGCATTGTTTCGATCTCTGCATTATAGCCACACTGCCATCATCGCGAAAGTGGTATAGTTTTTCATTGCCAACCCATTGCCCTTTATCCTTCCCGCCATTTGCTTCTGCCACACTTACAGAAAAGCTGCGTGCCAGGATTAATTTATCTCCACTGCCAAATACAAATTCATCATTGCCATATCCGTAATCGCCACAGTTATGCTTAAAGGTGTACAGTATCCTTCCCGAGGTGCTGTCCATCAGTCTGCGGTAAGCACTACAGCAATCCCCTTCGCACGAATCCCTTTCTATGTAGGTATTCGCCCGTTCACTTTCCAGCAACTCTTTCAGCGTGTTATTATACATTTCATCATCAGTACCAAATTCAAATAGCATTACCTCTACCACAGCATTTTCATCCAATCCATGTTCACCTTCTTCCATGGCATAGTTGTCAAAAAAAGAATCCATCGATTCCCTGTTTGCCTGCTGCATTGGCAGTGGCTTTGGGTTGCAGGAATACAGCAAAGCGCCAAACAGGAGGATAGCAGTGCTGTAAATGATATTCCGTATTAAGTGCATGGGTATCAGAAAGTATCTGGGTTTATAATTTAGTGAAGTTTTATCCATACTTTCCTACCGTATCAAAGTAAAGCTCCCACTCTTACCTTTTGTAGAGCCATCCGGCCAGCCCACCATCACGCTATAGAAATAGGTGCCATTTGGTTGCTCCACGGTCTTGTATTTTCCGTCCCATCCCTTCGAGCCTTCTCTTTCGTCATATATCAGTTGGCCCCATCTGTTGTATACCCTCAGGTATTCCAATGCAGTACTGCTCGACTCAAATACGGGAAAGAAAAGGTCATTGGCTCCGTCGCCATTTGGGGTAAATACATTCGGCATCTCAAAGTCGCAATCCAGCCCTATCAGTATGCTGTCACCCGTGATGCATTGGTTGCTATCCTTTACAGTTACAATATACAGCCCAGCTCTGTTTATAGTTATTGTATTCGTTCTTTCCCCGGTAGACCATAGCACTTCATACCCATCAGGTACGCTCAGTTGCAGCAGGTTATCACAGTGTACAGTATCATTTCCCAGATATATCACAGGCACGGGTAGCACCTTCAGTTGCAGTATGTATATCGTATCTGTGCTGCCGGGCAGGGTATCAGTATAAGCGCCCTCATTTTTCAGCCACTTGTCTACCAAAAAAACGCTGTCGCCCCGACAAATTGTAGCCTGAATATTCTTGACTACACTATTGCTGTTGCATCTGTTTACGGTCAGCTGCAGGCGGTATATAGTATCCGTCGCGCCAAACAAAGTATCTGTATACGTGCCGGTACTTTTTAGCCATCTGCCTCCAAAAAGGAAGCTATCGCCCTGGCATATAGTTTCGGCTATCACTTTCCTTTCAAAGCTATCGCAGCGTATCACATTCACTGTTACAGATGCCGCTGCTATACAACCATCGCCCGATACCGAGGTTACTGTATATGTAGTAGTATCTGTTGGGTGCACCACCGGATTAGGACAGCCCGCACAGCTTATTACACTTACATTTCCCGGAGTGTATACGTGTTTGCCAAACAAGCTGTTCAGCTTCAGTTCTACACCATTTCCATTGCATATCGTGGTATCATTGCCCAGGTCTACCGTCCTTGCGCTATCTACTGTTATGGTCACTGTATCTCTGAATATTCTGCCGCAAAAATCCTCTGCTTCTACATAATATTTTCCTGCGCCATAAGCCGAAAAGGTGGAGTCGCCGGAATTGTCCTGCCATTTGTATCTTTTATAGCCTCCGCCTGCATTCAGCACTTTTACGCCACCTACGCAAAAGCTTGTATCAGGTCCCAGGTTTATTGGCTTAGTAGTGCCTGTCACCACTATATCATCACAGTATACTTGCTGTGTAGGCAAGCCTTCATCCACGGTCAGCCTCACACGGTAGGTGCCTGCAGTAGGGTACGATATAGGAGGCGGGTACTGCAAGGTGCTGTAGGGTACACCACAGTCAGTAAAGTTCACCCAGCCTATAGCGCCCGAGTAGCTCTGTATCATCAGTGCCGTCAGCCCCGCATCGGTGCGCATCAGTTTGCTTATGCCTGCGCTGCGTTGCAGCGTATTGCTGAATGTATGTGTCACCTTTGGTGTGGCTTTTATAGAGTCCAGGTGTACCAGCGTATGGTTGGTATTATTCTCCTTTATTACAATTCCATCCAGGCTGCCGTCGCAGTTTACATACAGTGCTATATCGTCGTGCAGGTCTGCTCCTGCACGTACAAATGCTGTAGCCGTAGGTGTATTGCCCAGCGAGTTGCCAAAATCAAATCTCTTTATTCCATCAAATAATCCGGTAGCCCATATCGTATGGTTCCCGTTTATTTTGTGGTAGCTGAATCCTGCACAGGCATTCACGCTGTGTATCGAGTTCGACTGTACATTGTTGGTTATATTATTCCCCAGAAACATTGTATGTAGCGATGAGGAAGCCCGGGCGGCCACTATCAGCCACCAATTATTCCCATCTTTTACTATCGATAGCTTATGCCCCCATCCCATGTTAGCAAACCCCGTCACCTGGCTTACCGCCGGGTTTGTATTCTCTATGTTTGTGCCAAAGTCCAGCCGGTATATATCTGTATTGAATAGTATGAATCCATAGTATTGCCCGTTTTCATACACTATGTCTATACCATGTGGCCGGTAGCCGTTCACTATGGCCGGTGTATTTATCCCTACCCGTACAGGAGTATTGTTGGCGCTTGTGCCAAAGTCCAGCCTGAAAAAGTAAGGGCTGCTGCTTATGTCATATCCTCCATAGAATCCATAGTATTTCCCGCTTTGCGATTTTACCAGTTCTATACCCGCCAGTGTAGAATTAGGTACAGGATGCTGAAAGCTTTTTGTTTGTATCGTTGTCAGGTTCAGCTGCGCATCGCAGAAGCTCCACAGGTAGCTGGAAAAATGACACGCAGTATCCGGCTTCAGCGTTACATCCAGGCAGGTAGCCGCAGGCACAGGCGAATATGTGAATGATGGCCTGCACACAGCGCCCACATGCACAAAGTTGGTAATGCTTGTGGTATCACTGCACTTGGCACTCGTGGCTATTAGGTACACTGAGTAGTCTCCTGCCTGGGCAAAGGTGTGCGTATAGTTCTGGCTCGTAGCCATCTGCACCCCATCTACAAACCACCTGTAGCTGGTAGCTCCTGTGGATAGATTGGTAAAAGTTACCGCCTGTCCTGCTGCCGGGTTGCTCAGGCTTGCGCCAAACTGTGCCACTGCATCGCAGTTTACTACTATGGTATCTGCAAAAAAAGCAATGCAGTTAGTATCTGTCCCTCTTGTCTCCAGCTTTATAATATAAGTGCCTACAGCGTTAAAGGTATATGCCGGGCTAAGTTGGGTGCTGAACTGCACTCCATTCATGTACCACTTGTAGGTTGCAGCACCCGCAGAGCCATTCGTAAAGGCTACATTGCTACCTGCCGCTACCGTATCATTCACTACGGTGAATTTAGCCGTTATATTACTGGTGCATGGGTTCAGGCAAGAGTTGCAGGTGGTCAGGCTGCTGCGCACATTGTTTATGTGCCATTGCATCCGGTCCCTCTGGTCTGCGGTAAATATAGTCATGCAGGCCAGTGTAGTATAGTCCATATAGTTATGGTGCATATCTGGCTGATCTGTGGCAAAGCCTGACTGCGCATCCGTAGTGCAGCTATTCATACTGCCGTTGCAGCTTATGTTTGCGGTAGAGTTATCAGGTGGTGTATCGCATACTTTATCTCCGTCTGTCAGGCAGTTGCTGTTGGTGCATCCTCCTTCAAATGTGTGGTACAATCCCAGATAGTGGCCCATCTCATGCGATAGTACTGCGTTTCTTTCCGGTGTACTTCCCATCATGCTGGCTATTACCACTATTCCGTCTATAGTGCTGCCGTGTGCCGAGGGAAAATAGGCATATCCTCCTATGCTTCCACAGCTCCCTCCGCTGCATATCTCCTTTACCACCCATATATTTATATACCGGGTAGGGTCCCAGCGTATCAGGTTCTTTAGTGCCAGGTCATTGGTTATGCTGGTAGTGGTCAGTGCTGACTGCACCCTGTTTATCCCTGTGGTGTTTGCGCCCTGCGGGTCCTGCTTCGCCAGGCAAAATTGGATGTTCGTATTCACCCCATCTGTAGAGTCATACAACACGGTATTTCTGTATGACTCATTCAGGTAGTCTACAGCCTTTTTCGCTTGGGCATCACTTATATTTTCCGTACCTCCATTGTGCACTATATGTATCACTACCGGCAGTAGGTATGTGGCTCTGGATCCCCGGTGAACAGGATGGCCATTGTTGTATATCTGGTTTTCTATCTGCTGGTGCAGCATTCTTGTTGCAGGGTTGGCTAACAGATTATTCATTGCTTCATCAGTCGCGCATTTTGTGTTGCCCTGGCCATAGCACATCATGCTTAAAGCTATAAATACAAGTGTAGTGAGCTTACCCATTTTTCAGGAGTTTAAAGTTAAGATATATTAAGGATGGCTTGAATATGCAAGCTAATATGTTTCTCTCATTTTTTCAGGAATAAAAAGCAAGGGAGCCGGGATTCTGTAATGTTATTTTAATCTTACTGTCCTGTTATAAGTAAAGAGTAAATTCTCTGCGGTAAGATTATCTGTTGCTGCAAGGTAGGTTAGTACGAGGTACATTTATTATATATGCCGGGATATTAAAAGATAGTATAAATGGAACCTTTCGATAAACTCTGGAATTACAACGATCCTGCTGCTACAGAAATTAAGTTCAGGGACCTGCTGCAAGATTACACGCCGGAAAATGATTTATCCCTTTACCTGCAATTGCAAACACAGATTGCGCGCACCTATAGCCTTAGGCAAATGTTTAATGAGGCGCACGCCCTGCTGGATGCTGTTCAGGGCTTATTGCCCTCGCTGGCAGGTGTAGCACATATCCGTTACCACCTGGAGCGTGGCCGTACATTCAATAGTGCCGGCGGTAAGGTAGAGGCTAAAACTAATTTCGAGCAGGCACTCCAATATGCCGCCGACCTGGGCGAAGATGCTTCTACGATAGATGCCCTGCACATGCTGGCAATAATTGCTCCACCGGATGAGGCCATCGGTAGAAATGAAGAAGCAATCCGCTATGCCGAAAAGTCTGATGATATACAAGCAAAAAACTGGCTGGGCTCATTGTACAACAACCTGGCCTGGGCTTACTTTGGTAAGGGGCAGTACAGGCAGGCCCTGGATATTTTTACGCGTGCCTTGCGCTGGAGGGAATCTAAAAAATCACAACCGGAAATATTCATTGCAAAATGGAGCATAGGGCGTACGCTCAGGGCGTTGGATAATATAGAGGAAGCTATGGCCATCCAGCATGAGCTATATGTAGAAATGCAGCACTTGGGCAAGCCCGATGGTTATGTATATGAAGAGCTGGCAGAGTTGCTGTTAATTGCCAATGATCCAGAGAGCAAGCGGTTATTTGGATTGGCTTATAAAACCCTTTCCAAAGATTCCTGGTTTAGCAATAATGAGGCCGCAAGGTTGGAGCGTCTAAAACAGTTGGCAGGTAACATTGCAGGCGGATAACAGGAAATTTTGCTGGTCATACTACATGTAATTTTAACGCTTTATAGAGCCATACATGAAGACGGTAAATATCATTGTTCTTATCTTGCTTATCAGCAATATATCGAAGGCGCAATCTATTGCGGCATTGGCGGATAGCATCCGCACCGCATACCATATTCCTGAGCTGGGTTATGCAGTGGTTTCATTGAAACAGGTAAATGAACTGCAGGTTTCAGGTGTCCGGCAGATAGGAACAACAAGGACGGCAATGCCGGAAGACAGGTTCAGGATCGGGTCCAATACCAAAGCCATTACAGGCTTTATTGCTGCGCAACTGGTTAAGGAGGGAACTATACATTGGGATACAAAATTCTTCGATTTGTTTCCTGAGTTAAAGACAAGAAATAATAGGGCTTTCCATAATCTGACATTGTTGCGGTTATTGAGCTTCAGGACAAATTTATACCCCTATACATATACTTATCCCGAGCCTGCAGAAACACAATTCAAAGGCACGTATCAGGAACAGCGTCTCGAGTTTGCAGCCTGGTTTTTTAAGCAAAAACCCGTTGCCGGCAAGGATAGTTTTCATTTTTCCAATCTTGGCTACATCGCTGCTGGCCTTATGCTGGAAAGGGCTTCGGGAAAACAGTTTAAAGATTTGGTAGATGGGCTGGGTGCCAGGCTGGGTGTTTCATTCGGTTTTGGTCAGCCTAATTTTGCAGACTCCACCCAGCCATGGGGTCACGATATGAATATGTTGCCGGAAGCACCTGGCAACAGCGTAAAGCTGGAATGGTTGCAGGCTGCAGGCAATATCAATATAGGCTTGCCGGATTATTCCCGGTTTATCCAGCTTCAGCTGCAGGGACTGAATGGGAATTCAGACTTATTGAGCAAGCAGGAGTTCAATTTTCTTCATTTTGGTCTTAATCGGTTTGCAGTTGGCTGGTTCAATTCGGTGGATGAAAATGGCCGTCGCTATTCGTACAATACCGGAAATCCCGGTACTTTCCTTACCCGGGTATATGTATTTCCTGATTCAGATAAAGCGCTTATTCTTTTCTGCAATGTCCAGTCTCCGGAAGCAGAAGCAGCATTCGAAATATTGTATCAGCAGTTTAGGCAAAATTATCTGGGTCAGTAGGAGCAACTTGCACAAAAAAAGCCCCATGCACTGCATGGGGCTTTAGTATATTCTGGATTGCAGTATCTTAATCTACCAGCAATCTCAATGTCCTGTTGGCAACACCATTGTTCACTTTTATAAAGTAAACGCCTGGTGCCAATCCGCTTACATCCAGTGTGGTGGTATAGTCTTCAGTTACATTAGCTTCGTGTTTGCTCAATACCTGCTGTCCTATGGCATTGTACATTTCCAGGTTCAGGTTTTTGTTATTGCCTTTCACCCTTATGCTCACGGTTTCCTTCGCAGGGTTGGGGTACATCGTCAGGTCTATAGTTTCTGCTTCTTCTATTCCTGTACATCCGCTCACGGTTACAGTTATAGAAGCGGCCGTTATACATCCATCCGGTGTCCTGGCTGTTACCGTATAAGTAGTAGTTCCTGATGGGAAAACAACCGGGTTAGGGCAACCTGTACAGCTCACTATAGTTATATTGCCCGGGTTGTAGGTAAATCCGCTGAAGTTGTTGTTCAGTTTTATTTCCACTCCTGCACCTGTGCATATTACTGTATCGCTGCCCAGATTAAGCGTTCTCATGCTGTCTACAGTTATGGTAATAGTATCTCTGTAAATATTGCCGCAATGGTCTTCTACTTCTACCGAATAAGTGCCGGCACCAGAAGCAGAGAACAATGAATCCTGTGAAAGGTCATGCCACAGGTAACGTTTGTAGCCCGAGCCTGCATTCAATGTTAGCACACCTGCTACGCACATTGTAGTATCAGGGCCCAGGTTCAATGGTTTTGCAGTTATGTTCGTCACTACTATGTTGTCGCAGTATACCTGTTGTGTAGGCAGGCCTTCATCTACCGCCATGCGCACATAGTAGGTGCCCGGGTTAGTGTACGATACTGGTGCAGGGTACTTCTGCGTGCTGAATGGCAGTCCGCAATCTTTAAAGTTTAACCAGCCGATAGCATTGGCATAGCCTTGCGTGGTCAGGGCAGTTAAGCCTGCATCTGTCCTTATCAGCCTGCTCATGCCCGCTGTGCGACCCATGTTCTTGCTAAATGTGTCCACAAGGGTAAGCGTAGCATTTACAGAGTCTATATGGATTAGCGCGTGTGTGGTTATATTTTCTTTCATCACTACGCCATCCAGGCTGCCATCGCAGTTCTGGTAAAGGGCTATGTCATCGTGATAGCCTGCGCCTACCTTCATAAATGCCGATGCAGTGGGTGTATTGGCCAGAGAGTTGCCAAAGTTGAAGCGTTTGATGCCATCAAATAAACTGGTGGCCCATATTACATGCTTACCGTTTATTTTGTGGTAGCTGAATCCTGCACATGCATTTACAGTATGTTTTACTGTAGACTGCACATTGTTGGTTATACTGTTGCCCAGAAACATGATATGTATGGCACTTGAGGTTCTGGCCGCTATTATCAGCCACCAGTTGTTTGTCTCATGCACTATCTCTATCCTGTGTCCCCAGTTCATACCGGTAAAGCCTGTAAGCTTGGTTACTACCGGGTTGGTATTTTCGATGTTTGTACCAAACTCAAGCCTGTATACGTTGGTGTTAAACAAAACGAAACCATAGTATTTACCGTTGTCAAATATCATATCAAGCCCGTGTGCATATTGCTCTTGCGGTATGGTAGGTGTATTGATAGGTACACGCACAGGAGTGTTGTTTACACTGGTGCCAAAGTCTAATCGGTAGAAGTATGGGGATGTGGTATTGTCGTACAATCCATAGAATCCATAATATTTCCCACCCGGAGATCTTAGGAAGTCCACGCCCGCCGGAATCGAAAGGCCAACAGGGTGTACAAAGTTCTTGGTTTGAATAGAAGCCTTGTTAAACTGTGGTTCGCAGAAAGTCCACAGATAGTTAGAGAAGTCGCAAACAGTATCTGGTTTGAACTCTACATCCAGGCAGGATGTAGCTGTGGTATTAGAGGCCGTAAATGAAGCTTGGCATGGTGTTCCTACCTGTATAAAGTTAAGTATGGTTGTTGTATCACTACATATAGCAGATGTAGCTATCAGGTAAACCGAATAGGCACCGTTTTGATTGAATGTATACGTCAGGTCCTGCGCGGTACCAACTACCACCCCGTCTACCAGCCACTGGTAGGTTGTGGCACCTGTAGAAAGGTTGGTGAAAGTCACCGCCTGGCCTACTGCCGAGTTTACAACACTGGCTCCGAACTGCGCTACTACACCGCAGTTTACGATAATGGTATCTGTAAAAATGGCAAGGCAGTTGGTATCTGTACCACGCGCTTCCAGCCTTACTATAAAGGTACCTTGAGTATTAAATGTATACGATGGATTTGCCTGTGTGGAAGCCAATGCGCCATTTATAAACCATTTGTAGCTGTTGGCGCTGGTAGAGGCATTGGTGAAGGTTACCGCTGTGCCTACGGTTACGGTATCATCCGAAGAGCTGAAAGATGCAGTTATGTTGCTGGTACAAGGGTTGAGGCAGGAGTTGCAGTTTAGCAAGCTACTGCGCACATTGTTTATATGCCAGTGCATTCTGTCCCTTTGGCCTGCGGTATATATTGTTCTGCAGGTACCGGGTGTATAGTCCATATAGTTCTTGTGCATATCCGGCTGGTCTGTGGTAAACCCAGAGAGCGCATCTGTAGTGCAACTGTTCATGCTGCCACTGCAAGCTATGTATGCTGTAGAGTTATCCGGTGGCGTATCGCATACCTTATCACCGTCTGTCAGGCAGTTGTTGTTGGTGCACCCTCCCTGAAATGAGTGGTACAGGCCAAGGTAGTGGCCCATTTCGTGTACCGTGGTAGATGTAGCGCCGGGCGAGCTGCCTACCGTAGATGCAAGCACCACTATGCCATCGTAGCTGCTGCCATGTGCCGAAGGGAAGTAAGCATACCCACCTATGTTGCATTGGCTGCCGCTACATATTTTCTTTACTATCCAGATATTGATGTATTTGGTCGGATTCCATCGGGTCAGGTTTTTCATGGCTACGTCATTCACGCTCAGGTCCAGATTGGTTAGTGGCGACTGCACCCTGTCTATACCTGTGGTTGCTTGCCCTTGCGGGTTCTGTTTAGCGAGGCAAAATTGAATATTGGTATTTACGCCATCAGTAGAATCGTACATCGAGGAATTCCTGAATGCATTGTTCAATTGATCAAGGGCTTTTAGTACCAGTGCGTCACTTATATTTTCAGGACCTCCGTTGTGGATTATATGAAATACTACGGGTAGGAGGTAGGTGGATCTGGAGCCTCCATGTCCTGCACCACCATCCGCATTATATATTTTGTTTTCAATCTGTAAATGTCTTTGCAGGTTGGCGGGGTCGCTGAAGAAGCTGTTCATTACAGCATCATTTCCGCATTCGTTGGCATTTTGGGCAATGCCTGCCATGCTGAAAAATATCAGCATCAGCAGTAAAAGTTTGTTCATGTAGGAGAAAGTTTAGGAGGTGATATCTTGGTTTTTTGTGTTGTGTAATTGCGCTATAAAGACATGGGTACACATATATTCGTTGCGTTAAATGTAAAAAAAATAAAAATTAAAGAATCAAATTGAATTGAAAAAGTTTTGTGACACAGCATTTTTAGTAACGCTGCACTAATCATGAAACCTCAATTCATGACATAAAAAAAGCAGCCTGAACATCAGGCTGCTTTTTTGTTTTATCAAGGTAGGGGAGAACTACAATTTTCTTTGTACTTCTATCTCTTCGAATACCTCTATGGTATCGCCTGTTTTAATATCCTGGTAGTCTTTGATCTGCACACCACACTCAAATCCGCTTACTACTTCTTTAGCGTCGTCTTTAAAGCGTTTAAGCGCAGATAGCGTACCCTGATGCATTACTATGCCATCGCGGATAATACGGATCTTCGAGTTGCGCAATACGCGTCCGTCGCGTACCATACAACCTGCAATCGTTCCCACTTTGGTAATGTTGAACACCTCGCGCACTTCCAGGTTTCCAATAATTTTTTCTTCTACTTTCGGCTCCAACAAACCTTCCATCGCGCTCTTCACTTCTTCTATCGCATTGTAGATGATAGAGTAAAGTTTGATCTCGATGTTTTCGTTGTCCGCGATTTTCTTCGCATTCACCGAAGGTCTTACGTTGAAACCTATAATGATCGCATCGGAAGCTACTGCAAGGTTTACATCGCTTTCAGATATCGCACCTACTGCTTTGTGTATTACACGTACGTGTATCTCTTCAGTGCTCAATTTCAATAGTGAATCTGCCAACGCTTCTACCGAACCGTCCACGTCACCTTTTATTATCAGGCTCAATTCTTTGAATGTACCAAGTGCCAAACGACGACCGATCTCATCCAATGTAATGTGTTTCTTGGTCCTTATACCTTGCTCACGCTCCAGCTGTGCACGTTTTGCGGCCACTGCTTTTGCTTCCTGCTCATCGTCAAATACTTTGAACTTTTCACCCGCCTGTGGCGCGCCGTTCAATCCAAGTACCTGTACCGGTGTAGATGGCCCTGCAGTTTTTACGCGTTTACCTGTGTGGTCAAACATCGCTTTTACTTTACCAAAGTATGGTCCGCATACTACCAGTGCCCCTACTTCCAGTTTGCCCGATTGTACAAGCAATGTAGCTAGGTATCCACGTCCTTTATCCAAAGAGGCTTCTATCACAGAACCTATCGCCAGCTTGTTAGGGTTGGCTTTCAGTTCCAATAGTTCAGACTCCAATAATATTTTATCCAAAAGGGCTTCTATGTTCAATCCTTTTTTGGCAGATATTTCCTGAGACTGGAATTTACCACCCCATTCTTCTACCAATAAGTTCATGCTGGCTAGCTGCTCACGTATACGGTCAGAGTTGGCACCGTCTTTATCTATTTTGTTGATAGCAAAGATCATCGGTACACCTGCGCTTTGTGCGTGGTTTATCGCCTCTTTTGTTTGTGGCATCACCGCATCATCGGCCGCTACTACTATTACTGCTACGTCGGTTACTTTCGCACCACGTGCACGCATCGCAGTAAACGCTTCGTGACCCGGTGTATCCAGGAAGGTGATACGCTTGTTGTTATCCGTAACAACTTCGTAGGCACCTATGTGCTGGGTTATACCCCCTGCCTCTTTATCTGCCACTTTTGTTTTACGGATATAGTCCAATAGGGATGTTTTACCGTGATCCACGTGACCCATGATGGTAACGATAGGCGCACGGTCCTGCAAATCTTCAGGGCGGTCAGCTACTTCATCTTCAAACGAAGCATTGTCCTGCACAGATATAAACTCTATCTGGAAACCATGCTCACCGGCTACCAGTTCTATTATCTCTGCATCCAGCCTTTGGTTAATGGAAACGATAACGCCCAGGTTCATACAGGTAGAAATTACCTTCACCGGCGATACGTTCATTAAGCTCGCAAGCTCACTTACCGATATAAACTCTGTAACCTGGATTTTAGTATTGTCTACTGCATCCTGTTGTGCTGCCAGTTTTTCTTGGTTAGCCTCACGTTTGCCCCTGCGCATCTTAGAGCGGTCGCTCTTAGATGTTTGCGACTGGATCTTAGCCATAGTAGCTTTGATCTTGTCTTCTATCTCTTTCTCTGTTATTTCTTTTGGCTGCTGTTGAGTATTTGGCAAAGGAGTAGTTCTCCTTGTAGCTTCTTTCTCGCGGAAGCTGCGTACTTTTTTCTCGTGCTCAGTATCAAACTGGGCCGGGGTACGTGCCGGCATCGCAATACGCTTGCGGGGGCGCTTAGGATCTCCGGGTTTGCCGGCTCCTGCCTGGCCTTGCCCTGCACCCGTTTTGGCCGCTTCACGCTTCCGTGGGTCTTCCAACACTATTTTACCCATTATCTTAGGTCCTGTAAGCTCCGTACGCTTCATCCTTATGTGGTTGGCGTCTTCGGCTACTACAGGTGGCGTTGTTACCGCAGGTTGTTCTTCTACAGGGGCTTTTACTTCTGCTACAGGTTCCTGAACAGGAGTTGCCGGGGTTTCTACAGGAGCTTCTTTTTTAGCAGGCTCTTCTATAGGCTTAGCAGGCTCTTCAGCTTTCACAGGCGCCGCTACCGGCTCTTCTTTTTTCTTTTTCTTAGGGTTCAGGTCTATCTTACCCATTATTTTAGGGCCTTCCAAACGTTGAGAATCCGCAGTTATGGTATCCGAAGGTGGCTCTGCCACCGGTGCTTTTACCTCTGGTATTGCTTCTATTACGGGTTCCGGTGCCTTCACTTGCTCAGGCTCTTTTTCCTTTGCTACTTCAGCTATTGGCTCTTTGGCTACCTCTTTTACTGGCTCAGCCACCACTTCTTTTACCGGCTCAGGCTTAGGGGCTACTATGTTGCTCTTTATGATGATTTCTTTCTCATCTTCCTTAGCTTTAGCTTTCACCACAGGTTCAGTAAATTCAATAACTTCTTTCTTTGGTTTTTCAACCAAAGTACTTACTACTACTTCTTGCCTTATTGCGCGGTCTACGTTAAACGCCTTATCCAGCACCGCGATCATTTCCACGGTAAGCTTGGTAGTAGGCTTATTGTCTACTACTAAGTTGCTCTGTTTAAGTTTTTCTACAATGTGGTCCATACCCACATTGTACTGTGTAGCTGCCGCCGCCAGGCGAAGTGCCTTTAATTCACTCATATAATTCTTTAAGTCGTCCCCATAATTATAAAACCGTACAAGTTGGGAACGGAAAGCTAAGGAATTATATGTTGAACAAAATGCTTGCTACATATCAATCCTGCGCTTTTCCTTGTATGGAGTTAATGCGTATCATAACTAATTATCCTCGAACTCTGCTGCCAGAATCTTGCGGATTTCTTTTATCGTTTCTTCCTCTAAATCAGTTCTGCGTACAAGCTCATCTTCGCTCAAATCTAATACACTACGTGCTGTATCGCAACCGATTTTTTTCAACTCCTCCAACATCCACTGGTCGATCTCATCGCTGAACTCTTCCAAATCGATATCAAATTCTTCTTCTACCTCTTCACCTTCGCGGTAAACATCTATTTCAAAACCAACCAAACGGCTGGCAAGTTTTATGTTCACACCTTTTCTGCCTATCGCCAGGCTCACCTGATCAGGCTTTAAATATACTGCAATACGCTTACGTTCCTGATTTATATCCAAAGACGTGATTTTAGCCGGGGCCAAAGCACGCTGCACCATCAGGTTCAGGTTCGTAGTATGGTTTATTATATCTATGTTTTCGTTCTTCAGTTCGCGTACTATACCGTGTATACGTGAACCCTTTACCCCTACACAAGCCCCAACCGGGTCTATCCTGTCATCAAACGATTCTACTACCACCTTGGCTTTTTCGCCCGGTTCGCGCACTATCTGTTTTATAACGATCAAACCGTCAAATATCTCAGGTACTTCCTGCTCCAATAGTTTGGCAAGGAAAGAACCATCTACACGGCTCAGGATAATAACCGGAGTATTGTTGCGCAAATCTACGCGTTTTATAACTGCACGGCACTGGTCTCCTTTTTTGAAGAAGTCCATTTTTATCTGCTCGCTCTTAGGCAAAAGTAGCTCGTTGCCATCTTCGTCCAAAAGCAATATTTCTTTTTTCCATACCTGGTACACCTCGCCGCTTATTACATCGCCCACGCGGTCTTTGTATTTGCGGTACACTTCGTCTTTTTCAAGATCCAATATGCGCGAAACCAGCGTTTGGCGCGCAGCCAATACACTACGGCGGCCAAAGCTTTCCAATTCAATCTTCTCGTAGGTTTCCTCGCCTATTTCAAAGTCTTCTTCTATCTTCTTGGCTTCAGTTATACCAATCTCAGTATTTGGATTCTCAATAGAGGCATCTTCTACTATAGTACGTCTTTGCCAGATCTCAAGGTCACCCTTGTCTGTATTAACGATTATATCGAAGTTGTCTGTCTCTATGTATTTCTTCTTTAGCAACGTGCGGAAAACATCTTCCAACACCTTCATCATGGTGTTCCTGTCGATGTTTTTCAGTTGCTTAAACTCAGAGAACGAGTCGATGAGTTCTAAGCTGTTCATAGTATATACTTTTTTTGTTTTGAAAATTAATGTTCTTTATTTCTAAAATTTAAACTGCACCACAGCTTTTTTAATATCGCTGTATTTCAACTCAAACTTTTTTGCCTCTTCCTCTTTAACTGTAGCAGCTTTCGCTCCTTTTTTCGCCGCTTTCTTTTCAGGCTTCACTTCTTCCAGCAATATGCTGTTGTCGTTTGCCTCCAATAGCTTAGCTTCTATGTTCTTACCATCGTTAGTAGCTACTTCCAGTACTTTGCCTATACGGCGCAGGTACTGTCTTGGCACTTTCATGGGGTTTGTCATGCCCGGCGAGCTTACTTCCAGCAGGTAGTTTTCAGGTACTATAGGGTTACCATCCAATACCTTTTCTATCATTCTGCTCAATATAGCGCAGTCATCTATGCCTATTCCTTCCTGGCTATCAGCATACACTTCTATTTTCTTTCCTCCCAGCAATACTTTTATCTCTACCAGAAACAGGTCTTTTTCCTGCAGGGTAGGTGTTATTGTATCGGTTATTAACTGTTGTACTTTATCCATAGACCTAAGCGGTAAATAAAAGAGGGGACTCCTGTCCCCTCATCCATACTTCACTAAGCGGATGCAAAAGTAATTAAATTGTTGAAAATTACAAACTGTTCTGCTATACACCGGAATAAGTGCTGCCTGATGGGCAAACAGCCCTTATTATATTCGTTTTTGGCGCTGCTATATGCGGTCAAATACTCAGCTCCATATATACGGATTCAGAATTTATTCCTTTTTAGGTAATGGTTGGGTTATTTCGCGCGAGCGTCTGCCATTTACATAAGCAACTATAAAGCTCTGCTTGTACCGCGGCTTAAATACCCTGAGCCAAAGCTCATTTATTTTATCCAGGCTGGATGTGTTGCCTATCAGGTATATATAATAGCCGTTTTCTTCCAACACTCGAAATCCCTTTAAGTGCTCATAGTAGTTCGTGTCAAGGGGTATCAGTTTTTTCATGGCATAAAACTGTATGAAGTAGCTGGTGTCGGATTCTTGTTTTACCGCCGGCAGTTTCTCAGCTGGTGCGCTGGAGCCATTTAGCTGGTCTGGTTTAAATACGCTCAGCTTATTATTAAGTGAGGCATTTATCAAATGCACAGTTTCATCTACATTATTTACTACTAAATCACTCACATTGTATTGTATCTCATCGCTGCTTACGCCTAAAAGGTTACGTAAATCAAAAGCTACGTTGGCTGCGCGGCGCTTTTCAATTTGCGGCATAGCCGTAAACACCTGGTTGTCTGCTACAGCTGCTGCAGGCAATGCATATACCCCTGTTTGGTTGGTAGTTGTATCGTAGTAGTTCCACATAGGTATAAATCCATAATCGCCCAAATGGGTTTTTCCGGTATAGTTGTTTTTACGCAGTTCTACATCCAGTATAATGCCCGATCGCTGCTTTGGCTCCAGGCCGCTGCCTATTAGGTTGCCCAGTGAATATACTACCAGGCCTTCCTGTGGTTCGGCATTGTAGTAGTATGGTACGTACTCCATGTGCATCACTGCATTTGGAT
>DLGO01000038.1:83807-102032 GCA_002482725.1 Bacteroidetes bacterium UBA7692
TGGATGTACGCCTACCACTAAGCCTGCTCCACGCTCGTAGCAGAATTTTGCCAGTTGTTGTTGGCCATAGCTGGGCAGGTCCTGCATTTCGCTACCCCAGTCAAAATATACTATTGTAAAGTCTGCCGCCTGCATGCGCGTGCTCCTCAGGTCAGTTTCTATCATTCGCTGCTCGGCAGTATTTATGATAAAATCGCGGGACACGGATGGCCTGTTATTCAGTACGCTGTAATTCAGTATGGCTATTTTGAATCCGCGTCTGAATAATATTAGTGGGCAATTGCCATTCCGGTCTATGTTATTGGCATAGCTTCCGGTATGCACTATGTCCATTTGGTTCAGCAGCTTTTGAGTGCGCAGCAGTCCTTCCTTGTCTATATTGGCGGTATTAAAGTTGGCTGTAAGCAGGGTGTTAACACCACTATACTTCAGTGCCAGGGCCAGTTCGTCGGGCGATGAGTACGGTGACGATTCATTGCCCGTAAAGCTGGTTTTCAGGTTGGCAATGGTTATATCGCCTAGATTAAGAATGGGTTGTATGCACTTCAGTTCCTTGCCAAAATCGTACTTCTTTGTTTCGATATTATACGCATATTTTATCTGGTCAGCGGTTTGGTATATGTTACCGGCCAGCATTATGTGCAGGTTCCGAAATGAGTCTATCTTTTCAAATTCAGCAGCCTCGTCCCTATCTATCAGGCGTTGCAGTATTTTTACAGTATTGTTGGTTTGAGCAGTTGTTAACAGAGTTATAAAACAAAGTGCAACTGTATATAGATGTCTGGTCATGTGTCTCTTAAAATCAGTTTAGATTTACCATATCGTTATAGGTAAGTCTCAATACCTTTGGTGTAGGTTGGTTTGCATAGTGTATCATAGCCTCCGCTACGGTATCAGCTTCTATCGCTTTGTATTTTTTTAGGGGTCCCATCATGGCAAAGTTAGTTACTAAAGACAATGCTTTACCAATAATTTCTCCTGCTCTTCTTTCTTGCCGATTTCCCAGCAATAGCGACGGCTGCATTAATATCAGGCTTTCAAAACCTAATCGCTCAAGAGCTTCTTCCAACTGTCCCTTCACTTTGCTATAAAATATATTGGAACCGGAATCAGCTCCTATTGCAGAAACAAGAATGAATTTTTTTGTGCCGTTCTGTTTTGCAATTTTTGCAAAACGAAGCACATAATCGAAATCCACCTTATGGAATTCCTCTTTACTTCCTGCTTTTGCTATGGTGGTGCCTATGGTACAATAAGCATGGTCTCCAAACATGCTGTCACTATACTCTTCTATAGCGTCAAAATTAATTACTACATTTTCCACACCCAGTATATGCGGTTTAAGGCTCTTTCTGGTAACAGCTATCAAGTGCTTGTATATTTGTTTGCTGTGTAGTTTCCCCAGGCACAGGTTTCCTATAAGGCCCGTAACGCCAACTATTATCGCATCTTTCTTCATTTGCTATTGTTGGCCGTAAACATAAAAGTTATGAATGACAGAAAACTAAAGAATTGTTAATTAAATGTCAGGTCGCAATATGTAGCAAATGTTAAAGTCTAGGGATAATGCAATTTGTTAGCCTTTATTTTTTCAATCTTTAACCTAAGTGCTTACCTTCGGCATACTTTATTGAATAATTTAAACCTATCTGACATGGTTAATTTTTTACGCATTAGAACGTTGATGCTTCTGGTAGCTTTGTTTGCGCTCGCAAATTCTGCATCCGCTCAGGTCGCCAGCAAGTATTCGTTTTCTCAGACTTCGGGTACTTACACACCGATTACTGGAGGAACAATAGTAGCCACCGCTACGGGTGCCAGTCTTGGTGCCTCTTTGGATGATATTAATTACACTTTACCCACAGGTACTATCCCTTTTGCGTTTCCTTTCAACGGGACCACGTATACAGGTTTAGTAATTAATACCAATGGTTTCATAACTTTTGGTGCTACAGCTCCGGGTGGAGGTCTCTATACACCTATATCAAGCAATACAGGTTATGCAGGGGCAATTTCTGCGCTTACATTGGACCTTAATTCATTGTACACTTCTTTGGATACGGGCAATATAAGCTATGTAGCCAGAGGAACTTCTCCTAATCAGGAGTTTGTTATTCAGTACAAAAATTTCAGGCCGTATAGTACCAGCACAGGTATTATCGATTTTTGGCGCTGGAATTTTCAGATTATCCTGCATGAAGATGGAGTAATCAATGTAGTATATGATCTTGGTTTTGTAGGGGCGCCTTCATCAAGTGCAGGAGAAGTAGGCTTACGTGGGCCAAACAATACATTTGCTACAAACGTAAATAACAGGAGAGTTGTTTCAGGTACCAACACTTGGGTTACCAGTGTTAATGGTACTACAAATGCTTCTACGGCTGCATTCTCTACTACTATTGTTCCACCATCGGGTCACAACTATATATATACTCCGGTAACAAACAATATACAGGTTAAATCTTTATTGACCCCAGTTGCCGCAAACTGTTTAGGTACTACAGAGAGTGTAACTGTTCGTATAGTAAATACAGGTGTTGCTGCGGTGGATCTATCAGTAGATCCGCTAAACGTAAGCGCGACTGTTTCAGGCACACTTAATCAGACTATTTCTACAAGTGTTAATACAGGTAGCATTGCTGCCGGTGATTCACTAACTGTAACCGTAGGCACACTTAACCTGTCTACAGGTGGTGTTTTCAATTTTGTAATAGCAGGGAAACGCGCAGGCGACCAGCAAATTGCAGATGACACGCTTAAAACTTCGGTTACTACGTTGGTCATAGCTTCACTTCCTCTTAGCAATCCTTTTACAGGTTTTACAGGAACTAACCTTACCACCGCCCAACCACTTTGGCGCGAAGGTGCTGGCGCGACTTTACCTGCCGGAACTACCAGCCGATGGACTTCATCAACTGGTTTGGGCGGAGCCGGAAATACTACTGCAAAATTGAATTTGTTTACAAATGATCGCACAGAATGGATTGTTGGACCACTTATTACTGTGGGTGCCAATGATTCATTGTCAGTTGATGTGGCTGTTACTGATTTCAATTCAATAACTGTTGCGGATGCTATGGGTAGCGATGACAAGGTGGCAATAATGGTAACGACCGACTGTGGTGTTTCATGGTCTCCGTTTTACTCATTTACAGCAACTAATAATCTTACAAAAGACCTTACCAAATACTCATTCTCCCTTTCTGCCTATGCAGGACAAAAAATCGGTATCGCATTTTTTGCTACGGATGGTCCGTTAGCAAATGCTGAAGATTATGATTTTCATATAGATAATGTTAATATTTTCAGTGCGGGTGCAGATCTTATAGCGCCTGTAGTAGCTAGCGCTACTAACAATCCATCAGTAAACCAGTGTGCTCCTGCAGCGCGTATTGTTTCGGTTACAGTTACCGATGCGGTAGGTGTTAAAGATGTTACATTAACTCCTTCTTTTGGAGGAGTGGCACAAACAGCTGTGGCACTTACGCTTTCATCAGGCACCGCTCAAAATGGTGTTTGGACAGGAACTATACCTGCAGCAGGCAATAATGTAGCTGTTACTTATACTGTTTTGGCTAAAGATACTTCAAACAATGTTTCCTCCTCATTTACCGGTACCGGATATGCAGATGGTAATGTTGGCGCTGTAAATGCTGGTCTGGACCAAACAGTTAGCCAGGGTAGCACTGCTACGCTTGATGCAGCATCTAATACTACAGTTGCCGGTTTGCGCTTTACCGAAATTACGCAAAATGAGGTTGGTACCGGGCAAACACCTTCTTACCCTTTATATGCGACAGGAGATGATTATGTAGAAATTACCAACCTTGGAACACAGTCAACTTTGCTTGATAATGTTAAGTTGAATGTTGTTGGTGGTACTACGATTAGCTATACATTTCCTGCAGGAATAGTTGTAGCTCCTAACCAGGTGGTAGTTGTAAATCTGGGAGCAGGTACTAATGATGTGGCCAACAGGTACTTTAATACAGGTGGTACAAATGACGTATTGTCCTCCGGTACACCTACAGGATATTACCTAAGTGCTCCTACGGGCACCGTGTTGGATGCAGTTGCAACCAGTGGATACACATTCCTTGTTGCTACAGGTGTTACTACATCAGATTGGAGTGGAAACCTTGCCAGCTCTTCAGGGTTTGCAGGAGTTAGGCGTACAGTTGCTGCTGATAATAATCTGGCTTCTGACTGGACAATTTCTTCAGTTTCTAATGTTCAGAATATAGGAACACTTAATGCTGGCCTTAATCCAATTACAGTAACAGCAGCAATAACGTGGAATCCGGGAGCTGTTACTACTAATCCATACACTACACCGGTATTTAATACTACTGGCGTGTTTGATTATGTAGCTTCTGTAATTGTAGGAGGTTGTACTTCAACAGATACTGTAAAAGTAACTGTTATCGCTGCTGCAGCTCCTGTAGCGGACTTTTCGGCAAGTGATTCTACTGTAAGTACTGTAGATGTAGTAACATTTACAGATAGCACACTAAACCTGCCTACTTCATGGGCATGGTCATTTACTCCGGGTACTGTAACTTATCAGAATGGAACCAGCGCTACCAGCCAAAATCCTCAGGTGATCTTTAATACACCGGGCCTGTACTCTGTACAATTGATTGCAACTAATAATACAGGTTCAGATACAGAACTTAAAACATCTTTTATCTCTGTAGTTTTAGGATATTGCCAACCAACTCCTGGTACTGTTAATACAGTAGATGCCATTAGTAAAGTTGTAATTACTAATTATGTTCCTGACTCTTTGGTACAGACCTCTACAACAAATGGAGTTAATAATTATGAATTCTATACAACTGATACATTAGAACTAACTCAAACTACATCCAATACAATTGCTCTTACCTACGGTACTGATGGTAATCAGTATGGTGCTGCCTGGATAGATTATAACCAAAATGGAATATTTGAAGCTTCAGAAAATTTATTACTGACTTCAGTTTCTGCTGGAGGTGGAGCTACCGTTACAGCTACTTTTATTGTACCATTTACTGCTACTACAGGTATTACAAGAATACGTTTCCGTGGTGGTGATGATAATGCATATACAGCAGCAGGAGCATGTGCTACTTCAGCTTATGGCGAAACAGAAGATTATTTGGTTAATATAGTAGCACCCGCAGCTTGTATTAACCCTCCGGTAGCGGGTACAATTTCAGGTGATACGCTTGCTTGTGCGAAACAGCCGCTTATCCTTGCCCTTTCAGGTAATACTATAGGTACTACCATTCAGTGGCAGTCATCTGCTGACTCTTTGTCTTGGACTGATATAGCCGGTGCTACATCATTGAACTATACCGATACAAACCTTACTACTGCTAAATTTTACAGGGCTAAGGTTATATGCTCGGATTCTTCTTTTACCGCAGGGCACAAAGTATCAATTAAACCTCTTTTAGATTGCTATTGTACTTCATTTGGTGATTGTGCCAGCTACGATGACCTTATCGAAAGTGTAACATTCGATTCAATTGACAACCAGTTTTCAGCCTGCGGAGATTTGATAAATGGATATACGCTTTATCCTCAGTCTCAGTTTACAACTACTGTGCTTGCATCTTCCAGTTATGATCTTACCGTACTTACCGGCCCTGGAGCTGCATATTACAATACATTGGCTGCATGGGTAGATTTTAATAGAAATGGAAGCTTTAATGATCCGGGAGAGTATTTCCTTCTAAGTAGTTTTGCTGTTGAAAATACCAGCTATACAGTATCTATACCAATACCGGCTAATGCGGATACAGGGCAAACTTTGATAAGGGTGAAATATGTATATTTAAATTTCCTTGGAGCAAATGATGCATGTCTTGATATTAGTAGTGATGGGGGCGAAACAGAGGATTATGTAATTACTATTAAAGCTCCGCCTGTTTGTTCAAGCCCTGCTGAAGCGGGTGTTATTTCAGGCCCTGCGGTAGGATTAGCTAATACTAATGGTAACTATGTAGCTGTCGGAGCTGATGGCGATTCCTACAAATGGGAATATTCATTTAATCTTCCGTCGTTTACCACTTTGCCAGGGGCAGCATTTAATAATGACTCTATATCTGTAGGATTGGCAACAGCCGATACAGTTTATGTTCGCGTAGTGGCCTTCCGACCTGGATGCCCTAATGATACTTCTGCTATATTCCAAACTATCATCAGGCTTCCTGGTAATGATGTTTGTGATGCAGTACCATTAACATTCGGCACAAACGGACCTTTTATAAATACTGCAGCAACTGCACAAACCGGCGAGGTTGCTCCACCTAATACAGGATTTAATTCAACCCAAACGGGATGGGCAAATACCACACTTACCAATACTATGTGGTTTACATTTACAGCTCCTGCTTCAGGCCATGTAACTATCCAGTCTCCTGACTACGATACCCAATTGGCACTGTGGGATGTTTCTGCTTGTGGTGACTTATTAGATATTTCGAAGGCTACCCTGATAGCGGCAAATGATGATGACTCAGCTTATGTAAGACATAATGGTGTTGAGTACTCATCTTTTATAGACACAGTAAAATGCCTTGTTCCGGGAAGAACATATTATGTACAGCTTGATGGCTATTCTGCAGGTGGTGATACTACCACAATAATAATAACAGATGGTGGATTGACTTCGGACTTTACTATCGGTTCAGCTTATTGTACCAGCAATGCTCCTGTAGTGCTTTTACCTAACAGGTCTGGTGGTTCATTTGGTGGTAGTGGTGTAGTTGGTTCTACCTTCACTCCATCTTCTTTGGCACCGGGTACTTATCAGGTATTTTATACAAGGAATTGCGATACTACATTTAAAACTGTAGTAATCAATGGATCGCCTTCTGTTGCCGTTACGTCTTCTACCAATATCGCTTGTTTTGGTAATGCTTCAGGTGCAATAGATGTTACTATCAGTGGTGGTACATCTCCTTATACTTCTATATGGAGCAATGGCACTACAACAGAGGATATTACGAATGTAGTTGCAGGTACTTATACTGATACTGTTTCTGACGCAAATGGATGTAAAGCCATACTTGCACCGGTTACTTTGACACAACCTGCAACAGGCTTATCTGTAGCATTGGATAGCGTAGTTAATACAACATGTAATGGTGTTTCCAATGGTGCTGTTTACGTTACTGTAACCGGAGTTACAGGTACTGCAACATATACATGGAACAACGTTGCAGGAACAGAAGATTTAACTTCAGTTGCTGCCGGCGCTTATACTCTTGTAGTTTCAGATGCTTCTTCTTGTACAGCTACTGGTGGACCATTTACGGTTACACAGCCTGCGGTTTTGGCTACTATAGTAGATTCGGTACGTGCAATAACCTGTAATGGTGCTGCAAACGGAGCTATATATACAACTACCTCAGGTGGTACTACTCCTTATACTTATATATGGAGCAATACAGGTTCATCTGATGATATAACCGGCCTTACTGCTAATAACTATACTTTGGCGGTATCAGATGCAAAAGGTTGCACTTCTTCGGCCAGCAGGAATCTGACAGAGCCATTGCCACTTACAGTAACTGTTGATTCTAGCAAAAACGTAAATTGTTTTGGCGATGCTACAGGTGCTGTTTATACAACTGCAGCGGGTGGTACTTCTCCATATACTTATGTATGGACAAATAGTGCTTCTGTTAGCGGTGACCTTACTGGTCTTACACCAAATACATATACTGTAGTGGCTACAGATGTTAACGGATGTACTGCTTCTTCGACACCTAGTGTTGTAACAGGTCCTGTTTCTGCTATCAGCAATGCTATTGATTCTACACAGGATGTAAAATGTAACGGAGGTAATACAGGTGCTGTATTTACCACTACTACAGGTGGTACCAGCCCTTACACTTACCTATGGAGCAATAGCGCATCCGTAGAGGATATTGCTAATCTGGCTGCAGGAACCTACACTTTGGTTTCTACAGATAGCAAAGGATGTAAAGACACAGCATCTGCTACAATTACTGCTCCTGCAGCATTGAGCGTATTTACAGCAGCAACACCTCAGATAGGTTCTACCAAGGGTTCTGTTACTACCACAGTTTCAGGCGGTACACCTACTTATACTTATGCTTGGACTCCTGGTGGAGCTACTTCACCTGACCTTGATACAGTAAACGCAGGTATATACACAGTATTGGTTACAGATGCTAACGGATGTACTGCTACTGCAAAAGATACCGTTGACTTCATAAGCGGAGTGAACAATCTGGTAAGCGTTAAAACATTGCGTATGTATCCAAACCCAACTATGGGTAGCGCAGTTGTTGAGATTTCTCTTACAGATGTACAGGATATTAAAATTGAAGTATTGGATGTTAATGGACACCTTGTATCTACAATGACTGAACGTAACATCATTAATGCTACTTTCCCAATCAACATTGCAGGTGAAGCAGCAGGTACTTACCTTGTTCGCATCCATACAAAAGATGGATTGGTGACTAAGTCATTGATACTTCAGAAGTAATCATACAATAGCAGGCACTCATGGCCTGTTATGCAAAAGGGCCGGCAGAATTTCTGCCGGCCCTTTTTTGTGCTATCTCGTTGCTGTTCGAATGGCACAAAAAAAGCCCGATGTAAACTACATCGGGCTTTTTGCTATAACTTAAATGAGCGTTAATCTACTTTGGATTCCTTCATGGCGCTTATATAATCAAAACGCTCCATAAGACCTGTGTCATAATGACCTGAGCGGAACTCTTCATTATTCATTAATGCGATATGGAATGGAATAGTTGTCTTAACCCCCTCTATGATAAATTCCTTCATGGCACGCTCCATTTTCACAATGCATTCCATTCTGGACTTGGCGCGGCATATTACCTTGGCCAGCAATGAATCGTAGTATGGTGGAACTGTGTAGCCCGCATATATATGCGTATCCACACGCACTCCATAGCCCTTAGGCGTATGCAGGGCGGTTATTTTGCCAGGGCTTGGTGCAAAGTTGTTGGCAGGGTCCTCGGCGTTTACACGGCATTCTATGGCGTGTATTTTGCCCGGAAAATAATGCATCCCCGAAATTCTTTCACCTGCAGCCAATAGTATCTGCTCTTTTATCAGGTCAAAGTCCATTACCTCTTCGGTAACCGGATGCTCTACCTGTATACGTGTATTCATTTCCATGAAGTAGAAATTCTTATGCTTATCTACCAGGAACTCTATGGTACCTACACTTTCGTACTTAATGGCTTCAACAGCTTTCACCGCTGCATCACCCATTTTCTTGCGCATCTTTTCGTCGATAAATGGGGATGGAGCTTCCTCTACCAATTTCTGGTGCCTGCGCTGAACACTACAGTCGCGCTCGCTAAGGTGCGTTGCGCCGCCATATTGGTCTCCTGCTACCTGTATCTCTATATGGTGTGGTTCCTCTATGAACTTCTCCATATATACGCCATCGTTGTTGAACGAAGCACCTGCCTCTGTACGTGCCATGTTGTAAGCGCGTTCCATCTCCGACTCTTCGCGCACAATACGCATACCTTTGCCACCGCCACCGGCAGTAGCCTTCAGTATTACCGGGTAGCCTATTTTCTTAGCTACTTTTTTTGCTTCGTGCAAGTCATCTATCAGGCCTTCACTGCCGGGTATTACCGGTACTTTGGCAGCTATCATGGTTTCCTTGGCAGTTATCTTATCGCCCATGGCGCGTATGTGCGCTCCTGTGGGTCCTATAAACTTAATGCCATATTTAGCGCAGGTATCCGCAAATATTGCATTCTCTGAAAGGAATCCGTATCCCGGGTGTATGGCATCTGCATTGGTCAATTCCGCCGCTGCCATTATGTTCTGTATATTCAGGTAGGAGTCCCTGCCACGTGGTGGCCCTATGCAGATGGCTTCATCTGCAAACCGCACGTGCAGGCTTTCCCTGTCGGCGGTAGAGTAAACTGCTACGGTCTTTATTCCCATTTCTTTACAGGTACGAATGATACGTAGGGCAATTTCTCCGCGGTTAGCTATCAATACTTTTTTAAACATGAAATTTCATTAAGGATGAAAACCTGCTGTTGGTATGCATTGCAACCTTTCGCATGTCTTATAAACTGATTATCCTATTTTCTCTATCAGGAACAATGGCTGGTCGTACTCTACAGGTGATGAATCATCCATAAGTATTTTTACCACCTTGCCTTCACCGCCGTCAAATTCAATTTCATTGAACAATTTCATGGCTTCGATGATACACAACACGTCACCGTTTTTTATTGTGTCACCTACTTTTACAAATAGATCTTTATCCGGACCCGGTTTGCGGTAGAAAGTGCCGATCATGGGTGAGCGGAACGTGAATGTATTGGCCGCAGCTGCAGCCTCTTGTTTTGCTTCTTCTTTCTGAGCCTCTGTTGCAGCTTCCTGTTGTGCTGTTTNNTTGAGCAGACACCTGGGCAGCCGGAGCATAATTTACCACCTGTGGCAATACTTGCTGTGGTGCAAGCGATATAGTTTGAGCTATCTGTTCTACCTGGTTTTTGATGTGGATCTCAAAATCGCCTTGTTTGATCTTGATGCCACTGATGTTCGTTTTGCTAACCAGTTTTATCAGCTCTTGAATTTCTTTAAATTCCATGAGTTAAATTTTCATTTATTATGGTATAAAATTTCCGCTTAGGTTTCAATCTTAGGCGGGGGAACGAAAATAGCTTTTTCTTGCTATTGGCTGCAAAGCAGCACTATCAAAATTCTGTATGGCAGCATATAGTCGCAATTTTCATTGGTTTTTGACTCAAACGGCAGATTTTGAACTGATTCAGAAGCCTATTTTCCGCGTCGAGCTATTTACAATGTGAACCTTGAAAGGCTGTTTTAGTGTAAGGGTATCCTCTTGAGTATATAAGTAGCGGATATTTCTGAGCTGAATCAAGTCGCCACCGTCCAATTCATCTATCTTATTTCTGAGGGGAAGTGTGAGCCTGTCGCCCTGAATTTTAATTGTATCATTTTGCCTTCCGCCACTTAGTGCTGCTTCGAAAGAAACAATGGGATAACCCGGCTCTGCTTTATACTTTGCTCCAATCTTTTTTGGTAGGTGTAAGTGACCCATTACGGCCATGCGCATGCGGTATTGTGCAGAGTCATTTTCTACACCATCCAGGTTAAGTTTAGGCTCTTGGAAATCCAGTAATTCATATTCGCGGGTGAATATCATTTTGCTTTTGCCGTTTTTCTCGCGGACAAACAATTTAAGTGTGCCGTTAGCTGCTTGTAGTGGTGTTATGGAGATTACAGAGTCCTTTTTAATTGCCATACCATTACTGAAATGGATACTGTCGATGCTGTGTCCCTTTAACCCGGAAACGACAAATTTATTGGGCACATTTTTATAAAGCACATCAGCCTCTGGTAGTAGCGTGACCTTCAGGCTTTGGATGCGGAAAATGGTATCGGTCTGAGCCGTGGCTTTTTGCATAAACAACAGGCAGCAGAGCGAAAGAAGGGTAACTATCAATGCCTTTTTCATCCTCTGTTTCTTTTCATAGTACCTGCAGAATTGTACCTGTTGGTCCTCACTATCTTAAATGACTTCGAATACACCTGCTTTAGCTGTCCTTTCTCTGCTTTTACAAATAATTTTATCTGCCCATCCTTGCCATTTGTAGGGAATAGCTGCAGGGTAGAATCTGTAACCACCGCTTCTGCATTGGTGATGTCGATACTGTCTATAGTAGCACCATGAAGCCCTTTTATCTGTATAGTAACGGGTTCCTTTACCTGCAATGTTTTCAGCTCTGGCACCAGCGTTACCTTTATCTTTTTTATAGTGAATACGTCATCTTGTGCGCTTAGGCATTGGGTAGATGAGATAAGTATCGCAATTAATATAGCATTTAAGCAGGCTCTTGAGATAATCATATTATAATAACGTGATATGGTTGCCAAATTATCTGTTTTATTTAATATTTATTCATGCGCATACATTAAGAAGCGTTTGGTATAGATAAGCTTATATCTTTTGTCTTTTTGCCTTGTGAAGAGTTTAAGTACTATAGGATTGCCTTCAATAGGTACTATTGTCAGGCTGGAATCCCTGATGATAACTTTGCCACGATACAGCGAAGCGCTATCAATTTTTGTGCCTTTTAACCCGCGTACCTTGAAGTAATTATTTATTCCCCAGTTGAGGGTTTCCTGGTTGGGGTATAGCGTAGGTTTTACGGCAGATATTTTAAATACAACCTCCTGTTGTGCGCTGGCTTTAAATGAGAAAACAAGTAGTAAGGAAAAAGCAATAAAGCCGGGCAGAAGAGACTTCCACCCGGCACTGATTTTCCAGTTATTTTTAAGCTGCATCATATTTCCAGATATGATTTTACTTCAGCTACATTGGTAAATTTCTTATCTATAAGCTGCATGTGCAAAGTGATATTTTTACCTGTTTTGCTTGCTATGGCAAACTCCTCTGGTTTCATGATAAAAAGTTTCCCGCTTTGGGTCATTCCCCATAAAACATTTTTAGCATTGGGATTATAGCGGAATTCATCTAAAGCATAATAAACAATCATTTTGTTTACTCCTTTTTCTGCCAGATAGACTGAGCTAAATGATTCTGACCCAGGAAGTACAATTGTGGCGTTGGCTTTTGCACCGGAAGGCATCTGAGCTGCACAGTCACCATTCCAGTAGCCAAATTTTGATACCTGAAACGTTCTGTATATCAATTCATAATTCCTTTGGCTCGTTTCTCGCTCTGTCCTTAATCTTTCATACTCTTTATTCTCTCTTTCAATAATTGCCATTTGTGCAGCATACTGCCTTTCCTGCTCAGCTATTGCGGCATCTGCAGAGGCTTCCAATGCAGCCTGTCTTGCCTTAAATCTTTGGGCTAGATTGTCGTATGCTTTGGCAGATGCCTCTTCCATCTGTTTGATTCGCAAGTCAGCAGCATTGTTAGCTTCTTCTTGCATGAGTTTTGTTTCTGCGTCTTTATCAGCCTGTATGTTCTTAGCTTCCTGTGCATCTTTCTCAGCTTTTTTCTTTTTGGCCTTTTCTTGCTTAGCTACTTTCTTATTGTTTGCTATGGTGTATTCGTTGTATAGTTGCTGGGCTTCGTTTATGTCTTTCTCTTCAAATACAGGCGTTGCTTTTACTGAATAGCTTTCAGTAGCATTACTGAATACAACTTCGTATGCAGTAGAGTTTGGCAGTCTTTTTATCTCGCCACTGGTCCATTCTATTTTTGCCTTTTTAGGGTCATAGTTGGCATCAGCAGTTGGCTGGAATTTTACGTTTTTGTACACAGCTATTTCAGGGAATTCCTCTTCGCTTACTTCGATGCGGAAACGCGGCTTGCTAATGTCTGCCTTTGCTGGTAAAACAGGGGCGGGCATTTTGGTGGCTTCCTCAGGCGCGGTAAAAATTTGATTTGTATTTATCGCTGTTTCTCCTGCATTTTTTGGGTCAACTTGGTTCGTTTCTTCCGCTCTCAAAGCTACTAGTTCGGCTATACTTTTTCCTTTGTATTCCCATTTTCTTTTTACGGTATCCAGGTAGTAACTATTGAACCTTTCAGCATCATTGTACGAAATCATATTTACATTGATCATAGCTTCCGGATTAGGTTTCAGCTGCTTGCCGTTTTGCGAAGCGCTTATCTCCATCATGCCTGCTGTTTCAAAGAACATCTTTTGCCCTGCGCTATCGTAGTTCATTGGTATGCCAGCTATAAATGCTTCCTGTACGGTGTGAAACTCCCTGTATTGCAGCTCTACCTGCCCGGTAACTTTGTTGCCGCTTTCATCCAGAAATGCGTTGGCCGGTATCCTGATAGCAGAGCCTGTTTTGTAGAATACTACAGAGTCTTTCGTAGCATCTATCTGGTAAGTAGTATAGGTAATATCAATACCCTCGATTGGTGGGTTAATGAAGGCTGAAAGCGTAGTTATTGCTTCATCTTTCAAAGCGAAGAAAACTGCTGTGCCTATGATGCAGGCCACTAAGCCGGCGGCAAAAATTTTGAATGCTGTACCTTTGTAAAAGGGCGGTTTGGCAGCCTTGTATGCCGACATCAGCTGGCCGAAGTCTTGGCCCCTGGCTATGTCGTCGGGCGTAAGGGGCTGGTGATTGGTATTTATCTTAAAGTTTTTCATTGCCTGATATGTTTAGTTCTGTCTGTCAATTTGTTTGCTGATAATGGGTTTTAGCTTATCCAGTATACGGTACAGTTTCATCTTGGTGGCAGCCTCGCTCATGCCAAGTATCTCGCCTATTTCCTTGAATGGCCTTTTTTCGAAAAAACGCATCTCTACCAGTTGAAAATCCTCTTCTTCCAGGTGGGTCATGGCTTCCCCCACTGCTTGCTCATGCGCTACGTGCAGTGGCTGTTCCATTTCCTGTGCTATGTCTTTCAGGTACACTTCGCTGCAGTTGATACCACGTGTTTTTTTCTCCTTGCGGAAAAGCTGGTTCAACTCATTGATGGCAATTCGGTACAGCCAGCTGCTGAATGGTAGCCCGCGCATTTCGTACTTTGGCAGCGATACCATGGCCTGGATAAATACCTGCTGGGTTACGTCATACGCATCGTCTTTAGAGGTAAGGCGCTGGTACACGAACCGCAGTATCTGCTCGTAGTATTTTTCGTAGAGGAACCTGAAGTTCTCGGGTTTTTGTTTCGCGGCGGTTATGAGCGCCTCTTCGCTCGTAGCCCCGCTTGCGCTTCCTTGTGGCATAGTATGTGATGAAATTGATCGGGCCTGCATCTGCTTTTCTTTGTTGTATAACGCGGGCAGTAGCGAAAAGTAACAGATTTATTCGCAAATACCGCTTACCTGTAATTTTGGGTTATTTTAATAAGGCAAAAACAGCAGGCAAAAGTTAACTTTGCGACATGCATTATTTAAGTGTCGAGAATTTAACCAAGACGTTTTCCATAGACCCTGTTTTTGAGAATATTTCCTTTAACATATCACTGGGCGACAAAATTGCCATGATAGCCAAAAACGGCAGTGGTAAAACTACCCTTTTGCGCATAATAGCCGGATTGGAGAAGGCCGATAGCGGTAAAGTTTGGGTGCACAAAGATGTGCGCGTTAGCTTCCTGGACCAGGACCCTAAATTTGACGAAACCAAAAGCGCTATAGACAATGTGTTTGCGCACAAGCACCCTGTGATAGAAGCGGTAAAACAATATGAATTGCTGCTGGAAGAAGAGAACCCGGATGGCGACCAGCTTGCAGAGGCCATGGGCCGCATGGACGAGCTGAATGCCTGGCACTTCGAAAGTACGGTGCAGCAGATATTGTCGCGCCTGAAGATAAACCACCTGGACCAACGCGTGGTGAGCATGAGCGGGGGACAACGCAAGCGACTTGCACTTGCCAAAGTATTGATAGACCTTACCTTTTTTGAACAACATACGCTGCTGATTATGGATGAGCCGACCAATCACCTCGACTTCGAGATGATAGACTGGTTGGAGCATTTCCTGAGCAACGATAACGTAACCCTGCTGCTGGTAACCCACGACAGGTACTTCCTGGATAATGTGTGCAACGAAGTGCTTGAAATGGACAACGGCCAGATATACGTACACCGTGGCAACTACGAGTACTTCCTGATGCGTCGTGCAGAGCGCGAAGTAAGCGAGGCGGCTAGTGTAGACAAGGCGCGCAACAGCTACCGCAAGGAGCTGGAGTGGATGCGCAAGCAGCCAAAGGCGCGTACTACAAAATCTAAAAGCCGTATTGATGCCTTTGCCGATGTAGAAGCAAAAGCACACTCGGGCAGGATAGAAGAGAAGCTGGAGCTAAACATGAAAATGACGCGCCTGGGTGGTAAAATCCTGGAGCTGAAAAAGCTGTACAAGAACTTTGGCGACAAGGTTATCCTGAAAGGCTTTGACTATACCTTTAAAAAAGGCGAGCGCATTGGTATCATTGGTAAAAATGGTGCTGGTAAAACTACCTTCCTGAATATAGTACAGGGTTTGGAAAATGCCGATTCGGGTAAAATCAACACGGGTGAAACGGTGGTATTCGGATACTTCTCTCAGCAGGGCCTTGCCTTTAAGGAAGACCAGCGCGTAATAGAATTTGTAAAGAACATAGCGGAGCACTTTCCGCTGGCAGATGGTACCAAGCTAAGCGCAGGTAAGTTCCTGGAGCGTTTCCAGTTTACACCCGAGCAGCAGTTTACCTATATAAGCAAGCTAAGCGGCGGTGAAAAGAAACGCCTGCAATTGCTAAGCATATTGTTTACCAACCCCAACTTCCTGATACTGGATGAGCCTACCAATGACCTGGACCTGATAACACTTACGGTGTTGGAGGAGTTTCTGCAGGAGTACCAGGGCTGTGTGATGATTGTATCGCACGACAGGTACTTTATGGATAAGCTGGTTGATCACCTATTCATCTTCGATGGTGATGGTGTGGTGCGCGACTTCCCGGGTAACTATACCCAGTTCCGCCTGAACTCTGATTGGAAAGAAGAGTCAGACGATCGCGGTACAGACCTTACAGCCAAAGATACGGCTACCAAAGTAGCTGAACAGCCTGCTGCTACAAGCACTGCAACCGCAACTGCCAAGCGCAAATTCAGCTATAAAGAGAAAACGGAATTCGAAAAGCTGGAGAAAGAAGTACCTGCGCTGGAAAAGCAAAAGGAAGAGCTGAACGAAAAAATAGCTGCCGGAACATTACCGTATGATGAATTGCAAAAAGCCATAGACCTGTTGGGTAAAGTAACACTGGAACTAGAGGAAAAAGAACTCCGCTGGTTGGAGTTGAGCGAGATAGGAGGGTAATGATAAGAGGGATGTACACTCACCTCTTTATACATTTGGAATGAAACGCTAATTTGGAAATATTGCAGCCGGACAAAATGGTTTTTATAATGCTAAATAGCATTGTAAACGGTGACTTGATAGATGTGACAGCAGTTGAAAAATCAGTACAATGGCCTTATGATATTTTGACTACTGCAACTTTTGAAACAAAATTAAGAATTCACGAAAATGATTCAGAATAGAAAGCCAGAAAAACTGGCTTATCTTGATAGGATGATGGTATTAGATGTATAATTACCAGATTAACATTGTTTTAGCGGCACCAATATGTGATTTTTCCAAAGCCAATATTTAACTATACTTGCAATGTATAGTGAACTATCAAACGCCAAACAAATTATCTTTAACGGACAGTAAACCAATATAATATGAGCAAAATTATCTTTGATAGTGGAATTTCACTCGATGGCTTTTTCGCAGGCGATAATAGAAGTCCGGTTAATCCTATGGGAGGTGTTTCGGGAGAAATTCATAAGTGGATGTTTAAAGAAAAGGCATTTTGGAAACATATCAAAATAGAAGGTGGTGAAGAATATGGTCCGGACAGTAAATTAATTGATGATGTGTTTTCAAGAACCGGTTCCTACATCATGGGTAAGCGAATGTTTGAAGAGGGTGAAGCTGCTTGGGCGGAAAATTTGTATGAAGCAGATGTTTACGTCTTAACGCACGAAAAAAGAGAACCTTGGGTTCAAAAAGGGACAACAACTTTTTATTTTATAAATGATGGAATAGAAAGTGCTTTAGAAAAAGCTAGGCAATCAGCCAAAGGAAAAGACATAAGGATACAAGGCGGAGCAAATACAATTCAACAATTTCTAAATGCAGGTTTGGTTGATGAATTTTTCATTCATATTGCACCTGTTTTTTTAAAAAGTGGTATCCGACTGTTTGATGGTATTGACAAAGATGTTTATGATATTGACATTGTAGAAGTGATACCATCGATCCTGACAACACACTTGAGATACAAACTGACAAAGAAATTAACACACTAGCTGCGAATGTAATATCAATATTGGCGCATTCAAAAAGCACAGAGGGTACGAATTTCGTACCCTCTGTGCTTTTTATAAATCCGGTTATTCTATTCAAGTAATTTAAATATTTAATACATTAGCCTAAGACAAAAATCAAATATTATGAGAAAAATATACATTGCAGCTATGTTGTGCCTGTCTGTTACTATGCTGTTACAGGTTAGTTCCTGCAAAAAAGAAGATGATAAGAAAGACGACACTACTACATGCCCAAACCCTCCTGTGGTAGTTGTAGACAATAGCTTTGATTTTACCAAGCCTGTAACGCTAAAAGGCTGCACGGTGTACTATTTCAACTATACCAATCAATACAGTATACAAAGTACGCTGACGATAGAGAATGGTGCTATA
>DLGO01000055.1 GCA_002482725.1 Bacteroidetes bacterium UBA7692
TTAAAACTTTTTTGAATGTCATTTTTTCGCTTCTCATCCGTATGGTGCATTCTGTAGGGGCGACCTGCGTTCGGCCTTGTGCCAGAGTCCACCTCACAAGCTGTTCGGGATGTTCTGCAAGGCATCCCGAACCTCAGACTCGAGGGTTCTCTGAACCCGTCTCACGTATTTCTGCCGCAGCCATACCCCTCGTGACACTAACTTTCATTTCACCCGTTTAGTGTCATTTTCTGCTGCCATCATACCATATTTATACTGATAATCAGTCATTTATTCCATTCTGGAAAATGACATCAGAACTTTTTTGAATGTCATTTATTGCCCCTAATCCGTATGGTGCAATCTGTAGGGGCGACCTGCGTTCGCCCTTGTGCCAGAGTAGACCAAACCAAATCTCCGGTAGCCCCCTGGCGCACGCATTAGCGAAGCGGTGCTTGTGCCTGCGCTCGAGGCAAGCCTTCCCTACCGCTCCTCTCGCCGCGGTTGGTGTCTCATCACCAACCGACTCGCGTAAGCAATGTATCTCCATCCAACAAACAACCCCATTCCGATTTTAACTAATTGTTTGCATTTACTGTAGCTAAACATCCGTGTATTTCCGTGCAATCTGGAGTTGGAACTGATTTATTTGGTGAGAATGGTTATGAGATTATTTTTTGTTGCAACAAGAAAGATTTTTGCAGCCATAGTTAAACGCTCTGGCAAAAAAATCTGCCGCAGGTGCAACCCCAAATAATCATAAACAAATCACTGGAATAAATCCGTTCTTACTCAATATCCGTGATCACATTTTTTGATCATACTCTGCACCATTTTTTGATTATCTTTCTCACTCCCTTTTCCTATCGTACTTTCCGTTGAAAACTGATTATCCCTTTTCTCCAATTTTTGATGATGTATTACCATCCTGTTTTGATTATCCCAAGGCCAACTTTTCAGATAATGTTTCACACTTGTTTTTGATAAGCTAGATTGTATCATTTTTGATTGAAGAGTATCTACTCCACCCCGATGTTGGTGTTTCATCAAACCGTCTTGAGTAAGAATTATATTACCGCTGTAATTGGTTTCCTATCTAATCTCATTATGGATATTCTACACATGTGCAGGTCTTTCATAGTGCTAATGGGTTTTAATTTTAATTAATAGCGAATATAGGGGAAAAGGTATAAATGACAATCTAATTTTACATTATTTGTAAAATGAATATCATTTTTACTTCCCGCAATATTAGAAACAGAATTATGTACAAATCCATTATCAGTGCAGTTTATGAGAATTCGCAAGGTTCATTATTGTAGGGGCGTATTGCATACGCCCTTATCGACAAATAAACCATACTAAGGATAATCACCTACACCCTTTTTTCCGCAATTGCCATCTATTCAACATTATTAGTAATGCGTATATTTATACTTCCTGAAATCAGTTAAGTTATTTCCTGAATAGATTTCGATTTGTTCTAACAAACAATGCTTGTTGTAGCGGTAAATGGTTTTTTGGCTATCTCCATCAATATTATAATAGAAACTCTCCTGTTTATTTTTGACACCAAGGCACTGATCTGAGAAGCTATAATGTGTTGTTAAAACAGACCAGGGTACGATATCTTGATTGTTCTTGTATTGTGAAATGCTAATGGTATCTCCATTAGAAGAATACGAAAAAAATTCTTTCGATATAAATCCATCTGCACTGTACCGCGTTTTAAATTTGAGGCGATTTAGTGTGTCAAACTGTTGTATAACATAGTGTTGTTCAATTTTGATATCATTTGTATATGTTCCACTAAAATTACTATCTGTTATTCCAATGTTATTGTGTACACTGTTATAAATATATGATGTGATACTTTTAGCACTATCAATCATCCCGGTGGTTATCTCTTGTATTAACCAGCCCATTTCATTATAGCTAAATTTAGTATAGCTCGTAAGGGTTGGTTTTTGATTTTTGGTGTATCTCCAGGATTCTGTCTTTGTTTTTTTTCCATCTTTCCTGTAAAAAGTAAAATCAATTATACCTGGTTTTCTGTAGTCTTTGCCACAATACCAGGTGACTGAACTATCTTTATTACTCACCTGTACACAAAACGATTTACCATATACTACGGATTTAATTGCGTTATCATTCTTATCAAATACTACATAATTATCAATACGATAACGCTTTTGCGACTTCTTATTGGCAGTAAAGCTATTAGGAACTATTTCTATGCATTTTTTAACTAAGCGTACTTGTGAGAAGCTAAAAATGGTTGTCATACAGAGTAAAAGGGTAATTGAAATTTTCATTAATGTCAGGTTATTTAGCATAAAATTAGAGCTAAATTAACTGTAATTGAAAGAGTGTTCAACCTTTTCTTAAGAGGCTCCCTTTCATATATTTTTAGTTCCCGAATCATGTAATAACTTCGTTTAAAATCCAACTATGCCAAAATACCACCGTTATTTTCTACTGTTATTATTAATGGTATTTATAACTCACCTTCAGGCACAGTTCAGCTTTATCCCGCCTTATCCCTTTTTCCCTAAAGATATGGCCACTATAAGTGACTCCATGAAGAAAGCACTCTTGGTTAATGGTGCGCAGTTGAAAAATTTCAGCAATTATCAGATAACAGGTACGACAGCGATCCCAAAGACAAATCAGTCTGATGCCACTAATATTCTTTCCATAATCAACAATACGGATATACTAATTTTAGCAGAGAGAAACACTGTTTTTGAAACGAGGGCTTTTGCGGTACGCACAATACCTCAGTTACAGGCAAAAGGATTTAGCCATTTTTTATTCGACCTAGTAAGTGATACTTCTTATTTTCCTGTAAGACGAAAATTTCCTGTTATGACTGAGAGTCCGTCAATACTTAATCAATATCGCCATATTTTACAAGAGCCTCTCTTCGCCTCTATTGTGCGTGAGGCAAGGCGATCAAATATGGCTACTATGGGTTTACTTCCTTCGGCTGACTCTTCAAAGCAATTTTACTATTACCTTCAAAAGCAAATAGCCCTAATCAGAACTAAGGATAGCACTGCTAAAATGGTGGTTTATCTAACTGATTCAGATATTGATTCAGATAAAATCCGGTCGATATTAAAGAGCTTTGGTAAACTGCGCATTTCGCTGATAGAAACTTATGATACCGACAAGATATCTCTGTTTGAAACCCTGGATTCATCCATAATCCGCTGTAACTCTTATGCTATTTATAAAAGTGATTCTTTCAAAATCATCAATGCTCAATTCCGGAAATTTACATTGGTATCTAATTTTAAATGTTTTTATAAAGGCCGCCCATATATGCTAAACCGGTTTATGAACAGAGTGTTTCAAAATGCCTATTGGCCAAAAACTAAAATGAAATCGTGTCCTTGTGGTATTGCAATTTATAATTTGGATGAGCTGGCATTCAAAAACCGATCCATACCTGTAGATGTGGTACACATAGATAAGCTATCGGATGTCGGAGCGTTAAGTATAGGTTATGGCACTTTCTTCTTTTATATCTGGAATAAAGAAGGTCAAATAGTAACGGACTATTTTGATTTTATGGGAGATAGATAATAATATAATCGTGCAGTTCTGTACCCTCACAAAAACCTCGCCTTCAACTCCTTTGTAGGCATCCGGCAGCTCTCCATCTGCCCAAACCATTTATACCTGTTCTTAGCCACATAGTCATACACCCAATTGCGGATAAAAGGCGGCACTACAATAAACACAAACAATAGCGGCCATGCGCCATTCAGGTATTTGGCTACGCGCAGCGCAGCACCTGATTGCTGGTAAGCCTTACCATTTTCTATAAATATCAGGCTGTCCTTTACTTCTTGGTTGCTCAGGTATTTAGCTATCAGGGCTTTGCCCGGCTCCGATTGCAGGGCGGCAAATTTTATCCTGCCCTTTGGCTCATGATCTATCACAAAGTTGATAGCGCCGTTGCACAGGTTACATACCCCGTCAAACAACAGCACCAATTCCTTGTCATTATTAGTCATGCTTCAGGATTTTACCCATGCTTATCGCACCGTTTTGCATATCCTTTATCTGCACCACATACATACCGGCCGATAGCGCACGTATGTCAAATGTCTTGTTATCCGTCACCTGCTGCAATATCTGTTTGCCGCTCAGGTCGCACACGGTTACTTCAGCTATATCTATGTTTTGCTCGGTGGCAATATGCACCAGCCCGTTGCTCGGGTTCGGGTATAGCTTCAGGCTATTCGCAGGCTTGCTCACTTCATTTATGGCCGTAGTCCTCACCTTGGCCGAGTCGCCAAACAGCAATCGTATCATAGGCGAACCCTTCGGTTGCACCGACGATTTTTTCCATTTGTAATCGGTAAATATGTATAGGTTCTCCGAGCCATGCACATTGTTCATGTCGTAGCCTATCTGCAGGTTACGGCTGTCGGTCTGGCTCCAGCCCACATATATTTTATTGGTAAGGATAAACTGCGTATCCAGCTTGTAGGTAGTAAAACCGTTCAGCGTATCTACATAGTACGGCTTGGCATTCAGCGAAGTATATATCGGGCTGTCCTGTACAAAGGCATCCAGTTTTATGCTGTCCCAGATATTGAACTGCACGATCAGGTCGCTTACATTCAGGTCGGTATTGGTGTACAATATCTGGAATCCCACCAGTGTATCCGGCTTGTTCAGCTTGTACTCCAGGGCTACTTTTTTCAGCCCCACACCGCCAAGTCCGTAGGCGCGCTCTGCGCTTCCGTCATCGTATGCCATCACATTGCTGAATACCTGTGTCCTGCTTATGGTATCATTCCCCGATAATATATCGCCTGGCTTTATCCATTCGCGCACGATCAATGCCACACTGTCGGTATTACCCAGTATCGCAGGCATGGTAAAGTCTGCCTTAGGGTTCACAAACAACTGGCGCGAGTAGCCCGCGTTGAATGTTTGCACCGGCTCGGCGTATATGTTGCTTGTGCCCGGGTATAGCTCCGTGCCATCACCTTCAAAATCCGTAGCAGGGGAATTGTTGTTATAGTAGTTCAGGTTCCTTACTACCAGTATCACGCTATCGGCCATATCTATGGTATCTACAAACTGGTCCGCAGGCATCAGCGTATAGCGTTTTAGTATCGATGGGTATGGCTCTACAAAAGCAATGTCATTGATAACCGTATCGTTGATGCTCCTGTTCTTGTCCAGCTTCACATAGTCTATGTGCCAGTGGTCGTTGTTACCGCTCAGCGTGGCCTTGTTCCTGAATCGGAACTGGAACCCGTCATAAAAGTAGTTTCTGGCAGGGATGATCGTCTCAGGAAACTTCAGCAAAACCTGCTGAAACGTAATGTTAGTAGGAGGGGAGCTGAATCCCGGTATGCTCCATATCCGGTCCCAGTTGCCGGTGTACTCATTCCTGAACTCCACCACCAGCGAGTCTATCGTATTTGGGAAATTGCCCAAGCCCTGCGGCTGGTAAAAGAAAGACAGGTACACCGAATCATTCCACGAAGTGCCGCTCATCAGCAGCGGCTTCGAGGTAAACACATCAGCCGTTCCGTATCCGTTAGTTTGTATAAAAGGGTCATGCGGCCTTCCGTATTCGTTCAACCCGTCCATGGTGGCCACGCCAATAGTAGGAGGGAACACCGGGTAGGTAGTATTGATATTCGCCTGGTTATCGTACCAAAGCCAGCTATCGTCCAGCTTGGCGTAGTATACGATGGGAGCATATTCTATAATGGTATCGGCATTCAGGGTATCGTTGCTTACCAGCACAGAATCTTTGGGAAATCCCGTAGTCGAATCAAATTTGTAAGTGTAGTATTCCGGGTAAAGTACAAACGGCGCAGGTGGTGCGCTCATGCAGGTAGGCACTGTGGTGGCAAAGTTGTTGAAGGTAATCGCTGCTTTAGCCGTGCTGTCTATGGTTTGTGTTCCTACATTAAAGGTGTATTGGTATGATTGCTGCTTGTGAAACCTGCCCGTTATCAGCGTCAGGTCCTGAAAGTTAAGGCATGCACCCGTTGCATTCTTCACACTGTCATATATAAACCCGTTCGGGAAAGCATAGCTTCTACCCCTGTTGGTGCTGAAATCATCTACAAATGGCAAGGGGATGGAATTGCTGGTTATCACCACATTCTTCACTTCGCCTGCCCTAGATGCACCCTTGGCTTTAAACCTGTGCGTCAATGCCGGGTTGCTTTTTATCGGCACCACCTCATCGCCCTGCGCAAAAACAGAAGCCGTTACCACCAACCCCAGCATCAGGGTACTTAAAAACTTATTTATGATAGAAAATCGCATGTTGTGTCCGTAAATGATATACTAAAGTGGTTAAACGCTGTTTCTAAGATTTATTATGGTGCCGTTTGGGTTGTATCCTCCTGCAATTCGTACCATTCAGGGTGCACATCCACGCCATCCGGCAGTTCTTTCGCCAGAAACAGGTCTATCGCCTCGCCCGAGTTTATCTTGCTGCCCATCCTGAATTCCGGCACCTGCTTGTACACTATAGCCGCCGAAGTATCATTTACCCCGTTCTGCGCTATTATAGCGCCTACGTGCAGTCCGTAGCTCCGTAGCTTAAATTCCGCTTCATCTAGCCTTAACCCAACTATATAAGGCAGGCTCATGCTTTCGCCACCAAGGCCATCGCCCACCAATATATCTATCACCGTACCCCTTGGCACGCGCATTTTGCTTTTGGTCAGCCTGCCTTTTATCTGCAAACCTATAACGGCATTCAGGTGCGGGTCTGGCTTGTATATCAGCTCACCAACTTTAAAGCCAAGACTTTGTAGTTGCAACTTGGCATATTTCACCGAGCTATTGCCCACCAGGTTTGGTATTTCAACAGTTGGCACGGCAGCAGCGTTTACCACCAGGTATATGGTCCGGCCGCTTTTTACTGCAGTGCCCGCCTTTGGCGTCTGCTCCAGTATCGACATAGGAGCTTCCTCTGTGTTAAAGGACGAATCCATAATGGCATACTCCAGCCCCTCTTTTTCCAGGGCTTCTACCGCTTCTGCCAGTATCATTCCTTTCAGCGCAGGCACCTTGGTGCTTTCACCGTGCCGGGTATAGCTTTTCAGCCCCAGCGAAACAATCAATAACAACACGCCCACCACAGCCACAGCTATGGCCACATTTATGGCAATTATTTTGAAAACGTTATTCTTCATGTAATGCTTACAAACCTACGAGATTTTTTTAAATCCCTATCCGCAATAACCCGCCTTTAGTGTTCATTGTATAGCTATGTGGATAGCTTGGGATAGTATGAAACTGCTCCATCGGATAAAATTTACATTTTATTGACTTTTGAAAAACCCGATATGCGCAACCAATACCTCACTATATCGACCCCTGCGCCTTATTTTCTTGGCTCGCAAGGGCAAAGCAGAAACCGTTAAGAACGCCATGCTCGCCAACAATGATTGTTGCAAGATGGAAATACTGGTCAGCGATGATCATGGAGTTTAGGTTTCTGCTTTGGCTTTGCAGCCTTAAAAAGAAAATACAGCGCTTGATTTTTTCATTCTTTTTGATCAAGCAAAAAGGATGGCAAAGAAAAAACTATGTGGACCACACCCTGCGTTTAGTATAGATATAAAGGTTATTCGCCATGTTTGTATTTCCCATTGGTAATAGATTACCAAATTATCCCATCTTTACCCTTGTGCAGAACACTCCCGTTGCCAAAAGCAAACATAAACTCCTTACCAACCTCACCTTCTGGGTATTCATTGCCATTGTAGCAGGCATTGCACTCGGCCACTTCGCCCCGGCCACAGGTGTTAAAATGGAAATCATCGGCAAAACCTTCGTTAGCCTCATCAAGCTGTTCATAGCACCGATCATATTCCTTACCATAGTATTAGGTATCAGCGGCATGGGCGATCTAAAGAAGGTAGGCCGAATCGGGCTCAAGTCGCTCATTTACTTCGAAATAGTTACCACCATTGCCCTCGCTATTGGCGTTATCACAGCCCTTGTAGTGCAGCCCGGCAAGATAGACAAGGCCATGATTCCCGCCCAGGACCCCTCAAAATATACCGAAGCCACCCAATTCGATTGGCTACAGTTTCTCTACGCCAACACTACCATTCAGGTGTTAATGGTAGCCATACTCGTAGGCATCAGCCTCAATTTCTCCCGCCACCGCATCAAAACCATCAGCATCCTCAACCTCATTTCCTCTAAAGTATTCCTTGCACTTAAGTACGTCATGTACCTCGCGCCCTTGGGTGCCTTTGGCGGCATGGCATTTACCATCGGCAAGTTCGGCCTGCATACTTTAGTGCCTTTGGCCAAGCTCATGGGTACCATGTACCTCACCATGTTCATCTTCATCATTTTTGTATTGGGTGGCATACTCCGCTTCTACAAGGTCAGCATCTTCCGCTTCTTACTATATATAGAAGAGGAGCTGCTGCTGGTGCTCGGCACTTCCTCTTCTGAATCTGCCCTACCCTCTATTATGAGCAAGCTCGAAAAAATGGGCTGCAGCAAATCCGTAGTGGGTTTGGTAGTGCCTACTGGCTATTCCTTCAACCTTGATGGAACTTCTATTTACCTTTCGATGGCTGTTATCTTCCTCGCGCAGCTATACTATGTTCACCTGAGCGTTCCCGAGCTACTGTCTATAATAGGCATACTTATGATTACCAGTAAAGGTGCCGCGGGTGTTACCGGCAGCGGATTCATAGTTTTGGCTTCCACACTTACCGCCCTTCACCGCATTCCAGTCGAGGGGCTGGCATTTCTGTTGGGGGTAGACAAGTTCATGAGCGAAGCCCGCGCCATCACCAACATCATCGGCAATGGCGTGGCCACCATCGCCATCTCCAAAAGCGAGAACGAGTTTGTCCATGACCCGGAGAGTGGGTTTTAGCTGAATCTTCTTTTTGTAAAACTTTAGTCATTTTCAACTTTCTCCCTCTTCAAATCCTAAACCACACTTTATTTGCGCCTCAATCGAAATTCAATCAATGTTCAGATACATTACCGCAATACTGGCTGCCGCCCTTTTGTTCTTTAGCCAAGCCCATAACATCTACGCACAAACAGGCGACGAAAAGCACCTGAAAAACATAAAGCAGCTTACCTATGGCGGCGACAATGCCGAAGCCTACTTTTCGCCAAACGGCAAGCACGTGTCCTGCCAGATCACCAACAAAAAGTGGAATCTCGAGTGTGACCAGATATTCGACCTGGATATTGCAGCCGCTGCTAAGGACTCTACCTACAAGCCAAAGCTGGTTAGCACAGGCAAGGGCCGAACCACCTGCAGCTACTTTATGCCCGATGGCAAGCATATACTATACGCCTCAACGCACCTGAGTGCCGATACCTGTCCCGCTGCCCCTTACGAAAAAGGCAAATACCTGTGGGCCGTTTACCCTTCGTTCGACATTTTCGTAGCAGATGCCGAAGGCAAAATTGTAAAGCAGCTGACCGATGCACCGGGCTATGATGCCGAAGCCACCGTTTCTCCCGATGGCAAAAAGATTGTATTCACCTCTACGCGCAACGGCGACCTGGATCTCTATACCATGAATATAGATGGCTCTGACATCAAGCAGGTAACCTTCGGTCTTGGCTACGATGGCGGGGCCTTCTTTTCACCCGACAGC
>DLGO01000085.1 GCA_002482725.1 Bacteroidetes bacterium UBA7692
TCAGCTCCAGAGTCCTTTCGCTTATGATATCTTCCAGCCCTTTCTTCTCGGCCTTGCTTTCGCGGGTGCGCACAGTGGCATCCGTAAATGCCAGCAGTATCAGCTGTTCGTTCTGCACCTTTTGCCTTATGTGCATGGCATTCAGCAACATGGTCCTTTTGCCTATACCTGCAAACTCATGCGTAATTTCGTAATCATAAAAAGCGGCACTCCTCTCACCAAAATTATCCAGCAGTTCGTGCAATTGTGGTATATCCCATTTCTGCTTATCCAGATCATACAACAGCTTTCCTTCTATATCTGCGGGCTGTAGCTCAAACTTTTTGCTGAAAGCTTTATTTGCTGATTTTATATGCAGGTCCCTATCCAGTATCAATATTGGCTCGTGTAGTGTAGCCAGTATAGCTTCGCTAAAATCACCCGCCTCGGCCAGCAGCTCGTTTCGGGTCAGCAACTCCTGGTTGGTCGTTATCAGCTCCTGGTTGGCCGACTCTATTTCTTCCTTGGATGTTTCCAGCTCCTCGTTCATGCTCTGGAACTCCTCGTTGCTGCTCAGTATCTCTTCGTTGGCCTCCATCAGTATCTTGTTGGCCCTTTCGTTTTCCTTGCTTACCGATATCAGGTCGGCGCGCACCATGGCCAGCTCTTCTTTCAGCTTTTTGCTGGTACCATGAACTTCGCCTACGTTTATATCGGATAGCATGCGCTTTTCAGCCAGCTCCTTTTGTGTAAACACTATCAGCAGCAGCGGCTCCATGCCCTCGGTATTTACCGGTATCACATCCAGGTTTACGGAGTATAGTACATTGCCGTTTTTTATCTCTATGCCTGTTTTGCTTATTTCTTTTTGCTCATCTATCGCTTTGTTGATAGCGTCGCGCAGCTCATACGACATTTCGGGGCGTGCCATACTCAGTATATTCAGCGTGGCCTTGCCCGTGGCATGCTCCAGGTAGTTGCTCGTAGCCCCTTTAAACTGAAGCACCTTGCGCGCATAGTTGATAATAACATAGGTAGGAATATACCTTGCCATCAACAGTTCGGTTATTGCCGAATCGGCTATTACCGAATTGCTAAAGGTCGTTTTCCGGAGTGGCCGTATCACTGCCCTTGCGCGCACTTCGGCCGGGGTGCGGTACACCAGTTCGGGTAGTGCACGCGGGCCTTTAGCCGGTTCGTATATCTTGTATTTTTTATTGGTTTGCACAAACAGCTGCGAAGCTCCAATAGCTTCCGAGCGGCTTAGCATCATGCTGCCACCATCATTGAGCGCATAGCGAAATGTCTTGAACACCTTGGTATGCATAACATTATCAAAATAGATAAGCAGGTTGCAGCAGCTGATAAAATCTATGCGTGAAAAAGGCGGATCGCTAAGTATGTTGTGCGGCGAAAACGAACACACATCGCGCACTTCCTTGGTCACGGTATATACATCTTCTTCCCGGGTAAAAAAGCGCGATAACCTTTGTGGCGAAACGGACTTTACCTCTGACCGGGAGTACTGCCCCTTGCGCGCTTTTTTAATTGCCTGCACGCTAAGGTCGGTGCCGAAAATCTGAATATGCTTTGCAGGCACCAGCCCGTCCAGTATTTCTATCAGCAGCATGGCTATGGAGTATGCCTCCTGGCCCGAGGAGCAGGCAGCTATCCATACACGCAGCGGCTGGTCGGGCGCTTTGTTTTTAAGCAGTTTCGGTAGTAGTGTGGCTTTCAGGTACTGGAAAGCATCTGCATCGCGAAAGAAATCGGTAACGTTTATCAGCATATCATTGTACAACACTGTAGCTTCGTTGCTTTTGGTCTTTAGCAGCTGCGCGTACTGCGCCAGGCTTTTCAGCCGGTATATAAACATCCTGCGCAGTATGCGGCGCTTTATAGTACCCATTTTATAGTGGGTAAAATCTATACCCGCTTCCTTGTGCAATATCTGCAAAATGGTTTTCAGGTTTTCATCGTTGTCATCTATTTCGGTAATGGTACCTTTTGCCACTACCTCTTTTTTAGATGAATACTTGCTGATGTGCACCAGCTCCTGTGCTATCTGCTTTGGCGACATTACAAAATCCGCCACGCCTTCGCTGATGGCCGACCCGGGCATGCTATCGTGCTTGGCAGAATTATCCTGCGCAAAGGTGATGCCCCCCTCCTGCTTTATGGCGCGCAGGCCATTGGTACCATCGCTGGCATTGCCCGACAGCACCACGCCTATGGCATCCTGCTTATGTGTTTCGGCAAGCGAGGTAAACAGCACGTCTATAGACACTGCCGCTACACTCTTGGAGCGCGGTATCAGCTGTATATGCCCATCCGTTACTTTTATACCCTTATCGTTAGGTATCACATATACATTGTTGGGCTCCATGTACTCCATATCCTCTATCTCCTGCACCTTCATGCCGGTAGACTTTGCCAGCAGCGGGGTTAACAGGCTCTTGTAGTTTGGGCTCAGGTGCTGTACAAATATGAAAGCCATACCTGTATCAGCAGGCAGGTTTTTGAACAATTCCATACCGGCCTCTAACCCTCCGGAAGAGGCACCTATGGCCACTATCAGCAACGACTTATCAGAAGGATTAGCCTCTGCTTTATTTTTTTTCATTCCTATTTTAGTTATTATGACTGCGAGCCTGATTAATAACAAAATCACATCGCATGGGCTGTTCCTTATTCGCTGTAAGCAGTTCCAACACCTCGCCTATATGCACACCCATTTCGGTAAAGTCGCATTTCTGCAAATAATAATGGGCGCCTAAACCATATAATTTATCTGCTACATCATCCCTAAGCGATGTTGAGTTGATTACCACTACCAAGCACTTTAATCTACAATCGCCCTTAATAAAAGTAAGGCATTCTATCCCGTTCATTCTGGGCATATTGATATCCAGAAAAAGCACATCGGGCAAATGATTAATATTTTCATCCAGAAAACTTACCAGCTGCTCGCCATCTGCAACTGTTTGCAGCAGATGCTTTACAGGTAGCTCCTGCAAGGCTTTTCTAAAAAAGAAACGGTCGTCCGGGTCATCGTCGGCCAGCAGAATATTGAAAATGGGTGTGGTAATTTCCATGAGCGTTTATTGCGTTTTTACTTATATACTTTTTGCAGGTTTACTATAAATTCATCTCGCGGTGGCCTTTGGCTACTGGCTGCCAGTAACGCCAGCACACGCTGTATCATACCCGCCATTTCGCCATAGTCGCTCTTGTGCATGTAGTAATGGGCACCCAGCTTGTACAGCAGGTCCACAGAGTCCTCGTGCATAGAGGTAGAGCAGATAACCACTGCTATATCTTTCAGCAGTGGATTGGCTTTTAGCTCTGTGAGGCACTCCGTACCATTCTTCCGCGGCATGTTCAGGTCCAGAAAAAGTATATCGGGCAAGTTGTCCGTATTCTTTTGCAGGTAGGTCATCAGCCGCTCGCCATTTATCACCTCGCTGAAGCGGTGGCTTATATTTAACTCCTGCAATGCTTTCTGAAAAAACATGCGGTCATCTTCATCATCATCTGCCAGCAGGATATGAATGGGGGTGGTATTATACATACAGTTTCGCAACCAGCGACGTTAGCCCTGAAGAACTTCAAGTGCTACAAGGTACACATGATAAAACTGTAAACCAGCACTATTTATATTAATACAACTTATAATGATATAATCGGGGAAAGTTAACGTAGATGAGGTGATATGAGGTTAGTCATATTTGCCCAGGCATGCGCAAATAATTCCTTGGTGCACACCTCCGTAACCTGCTGTTTGGCTCCCCGCTCTCTTTCTCTGCACTTCATTTTGGCGCGTCCCTGCGGGTCAGGCTGTGCGCGGTAGAGACGGTGGTACGTCTCTACTAATCGCTAGGCTACGGGCTAGCAGCTGTCATGCTTCGCATTTGGCGACAAATCCTGGCGCAAGCTTGCGCCAGAGGGACCTTTGCCAGGGGGACCTTTACTCAAAGATTTAATCTTAAATAATATATTTGTCATATAAAACATTACCACATATTACCTTTATGGCTTCGTTCATATGCCAAACCTTCTGTATAACCTCAGCCAATAATTTATACCGATGAAAAAGGCAATGACCTAAGCCGCAAAATAATCAATAACAAATGAAATACATTTTAACCCTTATGCTTTGCTGGTGTGGCAGTAGCTACGCACAAAGCCAAATGGATACCCTTTGTACCAATGACAACAAATTTTACATTGCCCGGAACGTAACAATGATTAATGATAGCGTTGTATTGACCTTACGGGATAGCAGTACCAAAACCATTGCAGCAAGCTTTATACGACCGTGCAGTGCACAACAGTTGATCGGCATAAGGGTGCAAGCATACCTGAACAAACCAAAGCCTGTAACGACCGCACCAGTTAATCTACAAATACCAATAAAACCCAGCACCTACTTTAAAAGGAGTGCAGGATTTGCCGGTGCTGGTTTAGCTACTATGATAGTAGGGGGAATTCTTAGCGGAATAGGTGCCAGTAAGGGAGCAAAGATACCGACATATATTGGTGCAGGTCTGGCAGGCGGTGGCTTGATATTGGAGATTGGCGCCATAGTGAATTTATTTAAGGGCGGGGAAGCATTGGAGCAAAAGGGCTGGTAATTAAAAGATAAACGATGAGCGAAACAAACCATTCAGATCTATCAATATTGGAAAAATGGATTTTCGGTATTGCTATGGCTTTTGCAGGTAGCGGTTTACTGATATTCATAATTGCAATTTATCTTTTTCAGCATAACGAACCTTTTAATTATGGCTCATCTATAAACTCAAACAAATTTGGTGATTTGGGCTCCTTTATCAGTGGGGCTGTCGGAGTAATATGGTCTTTCGTTAGTGTATTGCTATTTTATCTAGCATTGAGATTACAGCGTTCAGATTTAAAGATGCAGAGAGAGGAATTGGTTTTACAGAGAGAGGAATTAGCCCTTACGCGCGAAGAAATGGCGTTAACCCGTCAAGAAATTGAAGGGCAAAAACATCAGATGGAAAAGCAGAATGAAACGCTGACCTTGCAACAGTTTGAGAATACATTTTTTCAACTACTGAATGTTCATAATAGCATGTCTGATATGATGTATACCATGGATAAAACTCAACATGCGGTTTCTTCATTTCTAAGGGGATTTAGTTCAAATTTGCAGAATCATAAAAATTTGAACAAGAGGCAAAATATTGAATATGAGGAGTTCGAGTTAATCTATGCAAAAGCCATCTTTTCATATAGAAATGTGTTTATTCCTTATTTAACCAATTTATATCACTTGATAAAATTTATAGACAAATCACAGATTCCAAATAAAAAGAATTATACTAACCTAGTCAGAGCGCAATTATCACCTCATGAACTTTCATTGCTTTATTATAACGGTATAACAACCAGTGGTATTGCTAAATTCAAACCTTTACTAGAAAAGTACACCCTTTTAAAGAACATGGATAAAAGCATTGAACACTTTGTAGACTTTAATCACATGTATGTGCAAACAGCTTTTAATGCAGAAGATTAACATAAGTAGAAATACAAGATTTTTATAAAGCCCAAACTTAGTTTGTGCTTTTTTTAAATTTTATGATTATGGGAAAAGATCATTATATACCTCAAGTATACATTAATAAGTTTAGCGATATTATTACAAAAAAATTGTACTTCTACAACAAAAACCATAGAAAAATTAAAGTTGAAAGCTGCTATTCATCTCAAATTTGCTATGGAAAAGACACCTACTATTTAAGTGAAGATACTTCATCAAAATATCAAGTAGACAAAACATACTTAGATAAGGAGATATTGCATTTCTATGAAACTAACATGCCTAAACATTTTAATAGTTTGCTAGATGGGACATCACAAATCGAAAATAAGCATACAATTTTCATTGGTGAATTTCTGATACTTTTGAAAATGCGAAGCAGGTATTTCAGAAATGCAATTTATAATGAGAGAAATATATCTAATACCATAGCGAAAATTGGACTAGAAATTAAAAGCACCGGTGAAGTCAACCCTAAAGCATTGGATAATTATGTTGAAGATGTCAAAGCAAAATCTAGGACTGAAGAATATCAATCTCAACAACACAGCAATAGCTTATTTAGTATTTTTGTTGAACAGCGTGAACAATTAGATAAAGCTTTAGGTAGACTGCTAAATCATACATGGAGAATGTTATATGCTCCCTTGGGAACACAATATATATCCTCAGATAACCCAGGATTCTTTTGTAATAGTGATGATTCAACCCAAAATACGCAATTTGGAGGTGATGGACTTTTCATTTTACCTCTATCACCCTATCAGGCATTACAAATTGATTTATCATCTCCTGATACAATATCTCCAACTTATAAAAACATAATTAGCGTACATGTCCCAAGTAGTACCGTCGATGCAATAAATACATTGACAATTAGATACGCTGTTAAAACCCTTTTTGGATTATCAAAAACTAATTTAGAAAGCGCTTCTAAGTTAATACAGTCATAAATTTCATTACCTGTTCTTCGCTCCTAATCCATAAGCCGATTTGTTACTATAATGCATTAATCCCATTTTGATTAATACCGATTTTACTTAGACTACTAATGACACCTCTAGCGCAGGCACAGGCACCGTTGCACTAAAGCTTGCGCCAGGGTAAGACAGGCTTAGCCGTTGGTGATAAAAAGATTTACCACCAAGGCATCATCAAAAAAAGTCTTTTCACATTTTTTAGATTCCCCTGTAGCCCTTGGTAATCGTTGGGTTTGGGCGGGTGGTGCATTTTGTCGCCTTTTTTGCTAGAGTCGAAGCAGGGTAGTGATTGATATTCGTGGTCGTGATGAGGCAACTAAATACATTGCTTACGCGGGTAGGTTGGTGAGACACCTGCCTTGGTGGGGTGGGGTCCCGGAGCAGGCACAAGCACCGCTGCGCTAAAGCTCATATCTTTGTGATAGTTAAA
>DLGO01000093.1:0-685 GCA_002482725.1 Bacteroidetes bacterium UBA7692
TCCAGCGTATTCTTTATTGCCTGCTTGCGGTTGCCACCTATGGGATTGGGAGAAAGGTCTACTATGGAAAGTCTCATGTTATTGTCGGTTCAATTGGATTGGCTAAACACCATTCCGTAAATGCAGACGAAAGTGTATCCTTAAAATTGTATCGCGAAAACCAGCCTACTTCGTCGTTTTTCCGCCCAGCTTAGTCAACACACTATCTACCGGCTCCCAAAGCTCTATCTTATTACCGTCTGCATCCATTATGTGCACGAACTTGCCATAGTCATAAGACTCGATGGTGTCTAATACCGTTACGCCATTTGCTTTTAGCTTGTTAACCAGTCCTTGCATATTCTGCACCCGGTAGTTGATCATGAATTCTTTCTCCGATGGGGCGAAGTATTTTGTTTTGGAGTTGTGCACGCTCCATTCCAGATAGTTGATTTCATCTGGCCTGTTGGCATTACGGAATTCAAACGGCGAACCATACTGGTCAATAGCCAGTCCCAGGTTTTTACCATACCATTCTTTAGTCGCTTTGGGGTCGTTCGATTTAAAGAAGATGCCACCAATGCCGGTCACCTTTGGTGTAGTATCTCTTACTGCCGTTTCGGTCGCTGCTGGTTGCTGTTGCTCAGCTTTAATTTTCTTATCCCTTTGCTTGCAGCCAATCAGTAGTAAAGAGAGAAATAGTAAT
>DLGO01000093.1:791-14996 GCA_002482725.1 Bacteroidetes bacterium UBA7692
AGCCCGTAGGGGAGTCGAACCCCTCTTGCCAGAATGAAAATCTGAAGTCCTAACCGATAGACGAACGAGCCATCGTTTTCTTAACGGGACGCAAAAATAATCATGCTTTTTAATTTTCCAAATCTGACCGCAAAAAAAGTCACATTATTTTATTCTAATTCTATTTTCTTCGCGGCACAAAATCAACAAATTATGAGTTTTCCTTCTATAGACGATATCAATTTCAAAGGGCTTAGAGCCCTGGTACGTGTAGATTTTAACGTACCCTTAGATAAAAAGACCCTTGCCGTTACCGATGATACCCGTATCCGAGCAGCTATCCCTACCATCAAAAAAATTCTTGCCGATGGTGGTGCCGTGGTTTTAATGAGCCATTTGGGTCGCCCCTTGAAAAAGCTGAAGGAAGATGGAACAGTAGATTTTGAAAAACACAGTTTGAAGCACGTATTAACTACTTTGAATGAGCTGCTGGGCACTCCCGTTAAGTTTGTCACCGATTGTGCCAGCGATGAAGCATTTGCCACTACAGCAGCACTACAGCCGGGCGCTGTGGTATTGCTGGAGAACCTGCGCTTCTACAAGCAGGAGGAAAAAGGCGATGAGGCTTTTTCGGAAAAGCTGTCAAAGCATGGCGATATATATGTAAACGATGCCTTTGGCACTGCGCACCGCGCACACGCCTCTACTACGATAGTGGCCAACTACTTCGAAAAGGGTAAAAAAGTATTCGGTTACCTGATGGCCAGCGAGGTGAAGAATGCCGCTAAGGTGTTGAAGGAGGCAAACAAGCCTTTCACAGCCATACTGGGCGGTGCTAAGGTGAGCGATAAGATACTGATAATAGACAACCTGCTGAACGTAGCCGACAACATCATCATAGGTGGTGGCATGAGCTATACTTTCTTCAAGGCGCAGGGACTGAATATTGGCAAGTCGCTTTGCGAAGAGGATAAGCTAGACGTGGCAAAAGAGGTATTGGCCAAAGCGGCAGCCAAAGGCGTTAAGTTCCTGCTGCCGGTAGACCACATCATAGCAGACAACTTCTCCAACGAAGCCAACACACAATCTACAGAAGTGGCAGAAACATCTGCCGATTGGATGGGATTGGACATAGGCGAGAAGACGATAGCACTCTACAAAGAAGTTATCGCCAAATCAAAAACCATTTTGTGGAATGGCCCTATGGGTGTATTCGAAATGCCTAAGTTCCAAACAGGCACAGTAGAAGTGGCAAAAGCCATAGCAGAAGCTACATCAAATGGTGCATTCAGCCTGGTAGGCGGTGGCGATTCGGTAGCTGCGGTAAACCAGTTCCATCTGGCCGACAAGGTAAGCTTTGTAAGCACAGGCGGTGGTGCACTATTGGAATACTTCGAAGGCAAAGAATTACCGGGTATCAAGGCAATTGCAGAATAATATCAATCAATAACAATATCAAAGGGCCTATAGATAAAATCTATAGGCCCTTTTTTCTTCAGTGATGGTGTATTTTGTAGGGGCGTATTGCATACGCCCTTGGTATACGATAGACCTATTTTTACTATCAAGTAACGATTTCGACCTACCCCCTCATAATCCACCTCGCCAACTCCTTTAGTGTCACCTTCTTGCCATACATCAGTATGCCCGTGCGGTACACCTTTGCTGCCAGATAAGTTGTACAAAGAAATCCGCCTATCAGCAACACAGCAGACAACCCCACCTGCCACAGCGGTGGCGAAAATGGTATCAATGCAGGCATGATAATAGGAGAGGAGAGCGGGCAGATAGAGCCCCAGAATGCCAGTTGACCTGTCGGGTCTTCTATCGCTTTTATCAGTATGATGAAAGACACAACTATAGGTATGGTAATCGGGAAGGTAAGCGATTGAATATCGCCATCATCGCTACTGGAAGCCGCACCCACGGCAGCAAACAGCGAGCCATATAAAAAGAACCCGCCCATAAAGAAGAACAGGAATGCCGCCGCTATAGGCAGGTAGTTGATCTCTGACAGTGTACTTAATACCGCACTCATTTCTCCGGCATCCATACCCGGCCTGCTCATAGGCGTCATAGGCATGGCATCTGGTGCAGGCATGCCTATTAATCCTACTACGGCTATTTGTGTTATCACTATCAGTATGCCCCACAGCACAAACTGTGTAAGGCCAACCAGCCCTATGCCGATTATCTTGCCCATCAGCAGTTGAAATGGCTTTACGCTGGACACCAGCACTTCTATGATACGGTTGTTCTTTTCCTCCATTACCCCTTTCATGGTCATCATGCCATATACCATAAGCGTAATGTAAATAATGATACCCATCAGGTTGCCTATGATAGACGATAGCTCTGTAAGCCCTTCCTTCGCATCTTTCGACAGGTTGGTGTATTCGATATTTACTTTGCTGTCCAGTTGCACTATCTGCTCTTCGCTGAATTTATTTATCTCCAGTTTTTTGTGGCGTATGGCATCGCGCACGGTGCGGTTTATACCGCTCTTTAGCGATAGCCCGGGCGGCTCCATTGAGTAAAACCGAATCTTGTTTTTGTTTGGGTCTTGTATATCAAAGTCAGCGGGTATTTTCAGCAGTGCATCAAATTTGGGCTTGTCATTCTCTGCGCCAAGTTCCTTATTTAATGCTTCAAACCCCTCTTCGGGATAGGTAAAGCGGATGCTGGTATTATCCTCATTTTCAAATGTCCCTGATTTGAAGATGCCGCTTTCATCCAGCACGGCAACTGTCTTTGTTCCTGTTTTAAAGGTATTGATGAACACCGCTATGGCTATCAGTACGCCAAGTCCCAAGGGTGCCGCCAGCGTAGTCAGTATAAAGCTCTTGCGCTTTACACGGCTCAGGTATTCGCGCTCTATTATCAGTAGTATCTTTTTCATATAGCCGCAGATTGGGATTGTATACTTTGGATAAATATGTCGCCTATGCCCGGCAGTATCTCTTTAAACTCATTTACCGATACATTCTGCTGCACCAGGAATCGGAGTATGGCGTTATGGTCTGCCCCTTCGTAAAATACGATGGCTTCGTGTTCATCCCGGCTTACCACATTAAAGTTGGCCGCAAAGCTATCCGGCAATTGCCCGCTATACCGCACCAGGAATTTGTGCTGCTTGAAGCGCTGCTTCAGTTCCTGCACATCGCCCTCCAGTATTTTTTGCCCTTTGTTTACCAGCATTATGGTGTCGCATATTTCCTCTACCTGCTCCATACGGTGGGTCGAAAAAATGATGCTCTTACCACTTTTGCTCAGCGCATGTATCTCTTCTTCTATCAGGCGGGAGTTTATCGGGTCCAGTCCGCTGAATGGCTCATCCAGTATCAGCAGTTCCGGCTCGTGCAGTATGGTCGCTATAAACTGTACCTTCTGGCTCATGCCCTTGCTCAGTTCATCTATGGTTTTCAGCGCCCAGCTTTCTATCTCAAATTTTTGCAGCCAGTATTTTATCTTCTGCATGGCATCATGCCTGCTCAGTCCTTTCAGCCTGCCCAGGTACAGCAGTTGCTCCAGCACCTTCATTTTCTTGTACAGGCCACGCTCCTCGGGCATGTAGCCTATGCGTGCGGTGTCTTTCTCTGTCATCGGTTGCCCGTTGAAGAGTATCGTACCACTATCGGGTAATGTGATACGCGTTATCATCCTTATCAGGGTGGTCTTGCCCGCGCCATTTGGCCCTAGCAATCCGAATATTTTACCCTGCGGAATATCTACGCTTATATCATTGCTGGCTATATAGTTGCCATACCGTTTGTTGAGGTGCGAGAGCGAAAGCAGCACATTGGACATATAATCCTGGATAGTGTAATTGAAAACATAATAATACGCAGACTTTCACGGGTTATAGACATCAAATTGTTCACATCAATTCATTGGTTTTAACACCGATAATCAAAATAGCCTTAGGTTTGTATATATGCGCATATTAAGTTTATTTCTGGTCGTGCTTACATTGGCTTCATGCGGTTGTGGCAATGGCAGCAGCAACCACAAAAACCTGAAAGTATTCAAGTACAATCAGGCTTCGGGTATAGCCTCGCTCGATCCGGCTTTCTCTAAAGACCAGGCCACAATCTGGGCCTGCAATCAGCTATTTAATAGCCTGGTGCAACTGGACGATAACCTACAGATACAGCCTGCCATTGCCAAAAGTTGGACTATTTCAGAGGATGGGCTTACATACACTTTCGCACTCCGCAACGATGTTTACTTCCACAACGATTCGTGCTTTGCAGATAAAAAGGGCAGGAGGGTAGTAGCTTCAGATGTGGTGTTCAGTCTTACGCGCATTACAGACAACAAAGTAGCCTCACCGGGCGCATGGATATTCAATGGCAAGGTAGCTGCAGCAGAGCCTTTTGTTGCTGTAAATGACAGCACCTTCCAGGTGAAATTATCCAAGCCATTCCCACCTTTGCTGGGCATTCTTAGTATGCAGTATTGTTCGGTTATTCCTGCCGAGGCATTGACGCTGTATGGCTCAGGCTTCCGTGCCCACCCCGTAGGCACCGGTCCGTTTAAGTTTAAAAACTGGAAAGAAGGCAACGCGCTCGTAATGCTGAAAAATGAAAACTACTTCGAAGAATTGAACGGCAAAAAGCTGCCATTTATCGATGGTATCAAAGTATCCTTCATCGACAATAAGAAAACCGAATTCCTTTCCTTCAAGCAAAAGCAACTGGACTTTATCTCCGGTCTTGATGCCATCTATATCGATGAAGTTTTAGAAGACAATGGCGAACTGAAAAAAGATTTAGTGGGCAAATTCAGTTTGCTAAAAACTGCTTACCTGAATACGGAGTATTTGGGCTTTCTTACCACAGGTAAAAACGAAGCCGAAAATCCTTTTCTGAACAAAAAGCTGCGCCAGGCACTGAACTATGGCTTCGACCGCCGCGAGCTTATCCGCTTTCTGCGTAATGGTGTCGGCAAGCCTTCCGAAAGCGGCTTCACACCTTATGGACTGCCTTCCTATGATGCTGAAATAAAAGGCTACACCTACGATGCAGCCAAAGCAAAAGAGTTGCTGAAAGAATCGGGTTATGATACTAAGAAGACATTGACACTATATACCAACGAAACCTATAAGGATATAGCGCTATTCATCAGTAAGCAACTGGAGCAGATCGGCCTTAAAACTAAAGTAGAGCTTTCACAACCGGCTATACTGCGCGAATGGATGAGCCAGGGCAAGATCAATTGGTTCCGTGGCTCATGGCTGGCAGACTACCCCGATGCAGAAAACTATTTTGCCGTATTCTACTCGGGCAATGGCGCACCGCCAAACTACACCCGCTTTAGCAATAAAGCTTTTGACAAGTTGTACGAGCAGGCTTTGGTAGAAACCGATGATGCAAAGCGCTACGCTTTGTACCATGATATGGATAAGATAATTATAGAGGAGGCACCGGTTATTCCATTGTTCTACGACGAGGTACTGCGCTTCTCCCAAAATAACATCAAAGGACTTACCCCCAATGCCCTCAATTTATTGAACCTAAAAGCAGTTACCATTGAGTAAAGTCATATTGGTGTTAGGTGCAGGTAAGTCGAGCGGGGTATTGATACAATACCTGTTGGATAATGCTGCAGAGCATAGCTGGCATGTATTGGTGGCAGATGCTTCGCTGGAAAATGCCGGCACCAAAGTGCATGGCTCACCACATGGCGAAGCTATAGTGTTCGATAGCAATAATGAACAGCAGCGGCACGAACTGATAGAGCGTTCGGATGTAGTCATTAGTATGTTGCCCGCTTTTATGCACCCTACCATTGCTGCCGATTGCATTACTTACAAAAAGCACCTGATAACGCCCTCATACGTTTCAGATGCCATGCTGGAAATCGACCAGGCTGCAAAGGATAATGGCTTGCTGTTCCTTAATGAAATGGGGCTTGACCCGGGCATAGACCACATGAGTGCCATGCACATTATGGACAAGCTAAGGGCGGGTAATGTAGATATTACGGGACTAAAATCGCATTGTGGCGGCCTTGTGGCGCCAGAGAGCGATACCAATCTATGGCACTATAAATTCAGCTGGAACCCGCGCAACGTAATACTGGCGGGACAAGGTGCCGACAGGATAAAATACCTGAGCAATGGCACTGTTGTAGAAACGGATTATACTCATTTGTTTGCGGAAGCTTATGGCCTTAGCATAGATGGCGCAGGCTATTTTGAGAGCTACCCCAATCGCGATTCGCTGAAGTACATCAAGGCGTATGGACTTGAAAATGCCCGAACCGTTTACCGTGGCACACTCAGGCAACCCCCATATTGCAAAGCATGGAATGCTTTGATACAACTACAACTTACCAATAACGAGCAGGCATTGCCTTTTGAGCATACCGATTTCACTTTGCTGGATTTTTGGGCGGTGCAGCTTTCTTACCTAGGGGTAAATTTAGAAGAAGCAAGCCTCGCAGCAGCGCAGTCAGCAGTGGTTAGGTTTTTACACTTGGAAGAAGGAGATGGCATCCTCTTCATGTTGCAGGAAGCTGGTCTTTTCTCCGAAAAGATTTTTACCAAAGGCCCTAATACAGCCGCAACTGTGTTACAAGCTGTATTGGAAGAAGCATGGCAGCTAAAACCTGAAGACAGGGATCTGGTTGTGATGATACATGAGGTATTCTACAGCATCCATGGAATTGACTACCGCTTGCAGTCCAGTCTGTACGTGAAAGGAGGGGAGGACAATATCAATACCGCCATGGCCAAAACTGTAGGCCTGCCAATAGCTATAGCTACCAAGCTGTTGCTGACAGGGCAGATTGTTTTGCGCGGTGTGCAGATGCCGGTAATGAAAGAGTTGTACGAGCCGATTTTGGAAGAGTTGAAGCAGCATGGAATAGTGTTTGAAGAAAAAACAGCCACTTGTTAGCCGTACTTTGGTATTTTTAGAAACTGAATTTTAGTTAAACCGTTAGAATCATAGCCATTCATAGGCGATATTTGAGAATATAAGCAAAAGTATGAGCAGGAATTTAAAGTATATTTTATTGGTAGTATGCGCCCTTGGCTTCGGGCAGTCTTTTGCTTCGCGTATCCTGATACCTATGGATATAGCGCAAAAGAACCACATGAAAGCATACGGTATTGCCTATTGGACCATCAACCAAAAAGTAGAAACAGATTGGCTGCTGAATTACAGGGGCGGGAGCTTTTGCGTACCATCTGCCAAACAGATAGAGGATGAATGCAACATACGCGGTGTCAGCTACGAGGTAATAGCAGATGCGCAATACAATGCCATAGTATCAGAAATATCTAACCCTGAGGCAAACATGGATCTGGTAAAACTGGAGAAAGCGCCAAAAATTGCCGTTTACTCACCCAAGAGCAAGCAGCCATGGGATGATGCAGTTACGTTGGTATTAAAGTATGCTGAGATTCCATATGAAGTAGTCTATGATGATGAAATACTGGATGGTAAGCTGATGCTGTACGATTGGCTGCACCTGCACCACGAAGATTTTACGGGACAGTACGGTAAGTTTTATGCTATGTATAATGGTGCAGCCTGGTACCAGGAGCAGGTGAGGGAGCTGGAAGAAGTAGCCAAAAGAAGAGGTTACGGAAAAGTAAGCCAGATGAAACTGGCCGTAGCGCAAATGATTCAGAGCTATGTATTTGGCGGTGGTTTCATGTTTGCCATGTGCAGCGCTACCGACAGCTACGATATAGCCCTTGCGGCCCAGCATACCGATATATGCGACATTATGTACGACCACGACCCACAGGATCCGCAAGCGCAATCCAAGCTGGAATATGATAAATGCTTTGCCTTCGAAAAATTTCACTTAAGGACCAGTCCGCTGGAATATGAATACAGTGACATAGATGCCAACTTCAACCGTCAGGTGCCAAAGGAGCTGGACTACTTTACGCTATTCGATTTCAGTGCCAAGTGGGATCCGGTACCTACTATGCTTACCCAGTGCCACACCAAAACCATCAAGGGTTTTATGGGGCAAACGACCTCATTCAAAAAGCAGTTTGTAAAAAGCAGCACGCTTGTGATGGGGCAAAACAAGGCATTTGACGAAGCAAAATATGTACACGGTGAATATGGTAAAGGAATGTGGAGTTTCTACGGTGGCCATGATCCTGAAGATTACCAGCACATGGTAGGAGACCCTCCGACTAATCTGGATTTACACCCGAATAGTCCCGGCTACCGCCTTATCCTGAACAATGTATTGTTTCCGGCTGCGAAGAAAAAGAAACAGAAAACCTAGTATATCTCTAGCGCAAAGCGCTCATACCTCCGTCCACATGTAGTATCTGGCCGGTAACCCATCTTGCATTCAGCAGGTATTCTGCGGCTTGTGCTATATCATGAGGGGTTCCTATTTTCTTGAGCGGATGCCTCAACTCAGCCGCCGATAACTTTGCTTCGGAGTTAATCAGTCTTTCCGCAAGTGGAGTATTGGTAAGTGAAGGGGCTATGCAGTTCACGCGTATTTTGGGTGCAAACTCTGCAGCCAGGCTGGTTGTCAGCCCCTCTATTGCTCCTTTTGCCATAGCAATAGAGGAGTGAAATGTCATCCCTGTTTGCACAGCTACGGTGCTGAATAACACAATTGATGCATTTTCTGAAGCCTGCATGGCTGGCAGGTATTTGCGGATGATTTTCACAGCGCCTAAAGCATTTACCTGAAAATCCTCCAGATAGTCTTCAGGTTTTAGTGTCCTAAAAGACTTAAGGTTGATGGTGCCGGGGCAATAAACAATGCCGTCTATGGTTTCTTCAATAACAGGGAAGTTAGCATCGCTATCTTTGATGTCTACCTGGTAGTATTGCACAGATGGCAAGTTGACAATCTGCCCTTGCGTCCGCCCGAAAGCCAATATCTTATTGCCGCTTTGTACCAGTGATTCTGCCAACGCATATCCTATTCCACTTCCAGCCCCTACTATTAATATGGTTCCCATAATGTTTATTTATGGGAGATAAACATGGGCACTCTAAATTTGTTTAATATTTCGAATAAATAATTAAACGAAAATTCAGTGCACTTCTATTGCGTATCAAAAAATAATATCCGGATAGATAGCAGCAATAGCAATACGCCAAATATTTTCTTTAATATCTCTTGAGGAATGTCGGTTGCAAACCTGGCTCCGAAATAGCCGCCCACAAAAAAGAAAACGGCCATAATCAATGCCGTTTTAATGTCAACAAACCCCTTGTCATAATATTGGTAGGCAGCCAGCGCACCAATGGGCAATACCATCATAAAAAGAGTGGTCCCCTGGGCCATTTGCTGAGAATACCCCAACAACATTACCATAGCAGGAATGATCACTACTGCGCCACCCAAACCGAGCAGACCGCTCAGCAAGCCCGCTACGCCACCTATAGCTGCAATCAGTAATATGGTTTGAATACTCATTTTTTAAACGCGTTGCTAATCTATGCGCAAAAATCCAATCATGGCAAATTATGGCCAAACAACTTTAACACATGTGTCTATCTTTTGCTTTTTTTCCTTGCCACATTCTTTAGGTTTGCTTTAAAATAAGCCGTAAATGAGCAAGCCGTTGATACTGGTAGTAAATGATGATGGGATAACCGCACCCGGCATAGCAGCCTTGGTAGATGCCATGAAGGCAATAGGGGAGGTGGTAGTAGTAGCCCCTGACAAGCCACAATCGGGCATGGGCCATGCGATTACGTTGAATAATCCGCTGCGTCTAAGAGAAGTACATGTGTTCGAAGGTATTGTGTCGTACGAATGTTCCGGAACCCCTGTCGACTGCGTGAAGCTTGCTGTAGGCAAGGTGTTGCACCGCAAGCCGGACCTTTGCGTGAGCGGTATTAACCACGGCTCCAATTCATCTATCAATATCATCTACAGCGGTACTATGAGTGCTGCCATGGAAGCTAGTCTGGAAAACATTCCATCTATTGGTTTTTCGCTGCTTGATTATACCATGGAGGCAGATTTTACTGCCGCTGCCAACTATGCAAGGGGCATTGCCCAGCAGGTATTGGAGCATGGCATACCTAAGTCTACCTTGCTCAACGTAAACATACCGCGCCTGCCTTTGGAAGAAATAAAGGGCATACGTATTGCCCGCCAGGCTGTGGCTAAGTGGGAAGAGGAATATGTAGAGCGCCTTGATCCATTCAACCGCAAATACTATTGGCTTACAGGCAAATTTGTAAACTACGATCATGGCGAAGACACCGACGAATGGGCACTTGCCAATGGCTATGTAAGCATAGTACCTGTACAGCACGACCTTACCGCTAACTATGCCATCTCATTTATAAATGAAAACTGGAAGTTCTGATGTTTAAGAATCTCAATAGTGAACCTACGACAATATATAAGTACGATAAGCTGATTACCGGTCTGGTGCCAGGAATATTGGTGCCGATATTAGCCATTTTCCTGTTTTATATAGCTAAGTTCAATGACCTTACCCCTGAGGCTTATTTTAACTATATCAAGTCGCCAGGTATTCTTGCACCGATACTTAGCTTAGGTATAGTATTCAATCTATTGGTATTCTATCTTTTAATAAACAGGGACTATTACCGTGCTGCACGTGGCGTAATTTTGGCAACCATTCTTTATGGCATCCCTATAATTATCGCTAAGTTTTTCCTGTAGGCGTTGAACATATTGTTAAATACTGTGTTCATCAATATGTAATCAAAGTAATAAGACATGAAAACTTTCCTATGTATAGTCCTGACGCTGGCCATAGGCGGAATCTCAGGCATATTTACAACAGCAGGTGTAGAGGGATGGTACAACACCATCAATAAGCCATCTTTCAATCCACCAAATTGGATTTTCGGCCCTGTATGGACCATTCTCTATATCATGATGGGTATCAGTCTTAGCTATATAGTGAAGGCCGCTCCATCAAGGGAACGCACCATTGCTATCAGCGTATTCATGTTCCAGCTGGCGCTTAACTTCTTCTGGTCGCTTATCTTCTTCAAATTTGAGCGCCCTGACCTGGCATTGGTGGATATTATCGCACTACTTGTCAGCATTGCTGCTACCATATTCCTGTTTCACAGGATACACAAGACTGCAGCATACCTGCTGATACCGTATATCTGCTGGGTAAGCTTTGCTACGGTGCTTAACCTTAGCATCTATTTGTTGAATAGGTAACCTGATTGCTTATCGCAATAGCGTAATGCTGCCAAATCGTTTTGTCCATGTCTCATTTGGCAAGGCAAACTGTGCAACATAGGTGTACACACCTGCAGGGGCCAGTACACCGTTTACGTATCCGTCCCATCCTCCTTTCAGGCTGTTGGTATCATATACTTTTTCGCCGATGCGGTTAAATATCTTCAGGTCATAAGTGAATATGCCAGTACCTATGATATTGAAGAAGTCATTTTCCCCATCACCATTTGGCGTGAACAGATTTGGTATAAAGATAGAGGTGCGCTCTATCACGTTTATGTAGGCCAGCCTGCTGAAAGAATCGACACAGCCATTAGCAGATGTTGCTACCAAGGATACAGTATATACCCCTGTTTTGGTATACAGGTGAGCAGGCGATGTTTCGGCCGAGCCACTGTTATCACCGAAATCCCAAACATAAGATATGCCGTTCTTCGTTTCATTGGTAAAAGTGGCAGCTTCTTCGTTCTGAACCACCATCATCATATCCGCGCTGAAATCTACATCAGGAGTTACGGATACTTCTACAGGCTTGGTAATAGTATCGTAGCAGTTACCTAACTGAACAATCAAAACAGCATTATAGGTTCCGCTGCTGCTGTAGCCATAAGTAGGCTCTGCAGCTGATGATGAAGCGCCATTGCCGAATGACCATGCAGAAGTGGTACCGGCAGGAGTGGAGTTATTCAGGAACTTAACTGAATCGCCTATGCATACATTGGCAGATTGAAGATCTGCATTGAGTGCTGTGAAATCTGCAACCGGCTTGGTTTCAACATTTATCGTTACATCATCTGTGCCTGTGCAGTTATTTGAATCCGTTACAGTTACATAGTATGTAGTATTGATAATGGGTGTTGCTATAGGATTTACTATTGTCAAGCTGCTCAGGGTAGGGTCTGCAGCCCAGCTATAGCTTGTACCTCCGCTTGCATAAAGCTCGACATTGCTGCCTTCGCAAATAGTACCACCATTGCCTGCACTGGCTACGGGCTGAGGATAAACGGTAGCATCAATGGTATCCCTTCCGGTACAGTTGTTGGCAGTTACGACATATATCAGCTTGTGCAAACCGGCTCCGGCAGCAGCTGTATTAAATGTGCCATTCGGGTCAGTAATTCCATTTCCGGTCCATGTACCAGCAGCAGGTGTTGCACCCTGCAATACCACGTCGCCTACGCTCAGGCAGTTTTGTATATCAGCCCCTGCATTTACTATTGGAGATGGATTAACCGTAACCGGTGTTGCGTTGCTTGCGGTACCTATACAGCCAAAGTTATTCGGGATTACGGTAACATTATTTCCCGGCACCAATGAACTGGTGGTAAAAGTATTGAGGGAACTGTTTTGGACAGAGATGCCATTGTCCTGAAAGTCGTATTGGGAGTAACCCGCTGGCGTTGCTGTAAATATGGCCTGCTCGCCGCTACAGATATCATTATCATCTACAGTAAGCGTTACAGATGGAATGGCAATTACCTGAGTGGTGATGGTACTGCTGGCATTGCCTATGCAACCACCATTAGTTGGTACTGCATACACTGCTGTAGCACCTATTGGTGCCGTCACAGTATAGCTATTTGTTCCGCTGTTCTGCACAGAGCTACCATTTACAAAAAACTCATAACCTGTAAATCCTGCAGGTGTTGCAGTCAATGTCACATTATCGCCCGCACAGATGCTGTCATTGGCATCAGAACTGGTGAGTGTAATTTGTGGCGATAATATTAACACTGTTGCAATAGCGTTGCTTACTGCGCCCGGGCAACCGTTATTGCCTGGTTTCACAGTTACGCTATTCGGGGTTGATAGGGTTGTAGTGCTGTAAGTATTGGAACCGGATGACTGCACAATTGATCCATTAAATGAAAACTCATAAGTGCTGTAACCTGCCGGTGTTGCGGTAAAAGTTACGCTTTGCCCTGAACAGATAGAGTCGTTAGGGTCGCTGCTGCTAAGCACTGCAACAGGAGTGGTGTCTACTTTTTCTATGATTGAAGGGCTGAGGCTGGTAAAGCAACTGCCATCAAAAGCAAATACATAAACACTATCACCGTTTGCCAAAGACGATGTGCTGTAAGTGGTAGAAGGGCCACTTTGCACCTGCAATCCATTCAGATAAAACCTATAATCGAGATATGTAGTGGGCGAAGCAGTAAATGTAACTGTGGTACCTGCACACACCTGTGTATCATCGGCTGTCAGGTTAATCGTCAGGTTGCTTTGCTGCACATTTACCACAAGCGAATCATATATCCTGCCGCAGCAATCGGTAGTTACCCAAACCTTAACCACATGCGTACCTGGGGTCAGGAACACTGTGCCGGATTTAGATAGTGTTGGCCCTGCCGTTGTTTGCGGTAGGGTTCCGTTTCCAAAATCCCATTCGTACAATGAGCCTATTAATGAAGTAGAAAACGAATCAGGGCAACCTGTAAAATGTGTATTGTTTGCTGCTGTTAAAGACGGTAGTATCACTGAGTTCTGGAATATATCCACGAACTCTGCGAAGTCCGTACCCGAGAATTGTATTGTCTTTCTTCCCAATCCTGAGTATATAACCCTGTGTGGACCACTACCCGAAGCAGAAGCCGGAGCTGCATTTGCGCCAAAGTTCCATGCACCTGCCGAAGGTGATGTGAATACTACTTCTGCATTCAGGCAACCACGGTTTTCTACCGAAATAACAGGTGGATTGCCCGGCACGCTTATGATGTTTTGTTGTGAAACGGGAGTGCCTCCGTTTTCTGATAAAGCCTGACTTGTGCCGGAAGCGCCTGCGCCGCCATCTCCACCATCACCACCGTTGCCACCGTTACCGCCTCTGGCTCCCGGTGTGTTGCCGCATCCGGGGCCGCCACCAGCACCTCCCTGTCCACCAGTGCCTCCAGCACCTCCTTTGCTACCGGGGCCACCAACACCACCGGCACCCGGCTGCAGGTTACAATCTTTTATCACACCTGTTGCCCCGTTGTTGAACAGGAACACGGCAAATGACCCACCGCCACCTGTACCACCTACACCACCGGCACCACCGGCACCACC
>DLGO01000093.1:15055-17379 GCA_002482725.1 Bacteroidetes bacterium UBA7692
CACCTCCTGCGGTACCGTTTCCTCCATTGCCTCCCGCAGTAAAATATCCTCCCACTACAGTTCCGGGTGTACCAACAGAGCCTGCTACTCCGGGGGCTCCTGTGCAACCAGCGCCTCCCGGCGAGCCTGGTGTAGCACTATTACAGTTAGGACTGCCAAAAGCACAGCCTGCATTACATCCAGGGCCTGAACCGGTAGCGCCACCAGCGCCACCACAGCCTGCCGGTAAGCCAGGCAAACCCGGCCCTCCGTTATTACTGTGTTTTCCGTTGTTTGCTCCTCTGCCACCATCGTTAATGCCGGGAGCGCCACCACCGCCACCTGCACCTCCGGCCTGTACATTTTCATTGCCGTTACCATTTGGACCGATGCTGCCATCACTACCATCTGCGCCTTTTGCCCCGATAGGGGAGCCGGCTATGCCATCGCTTCCTTTGCCTGAGGTAATGTTGCAGCGTACTATGTTGTAGTTGCTGCATCCCTCCAGGTAAATACCGTAGTTGGATACCTGCGAGCCTGTGGCGTCTGCAACGATTAACGTAATATCCTGCAATCTGAAACCGCTTTTATTCCTTCCTTCTATGCCTATCAGGGCGTTGGCAGGAGCGGCAAGCACATTAGATGCATCTTTAGAAATTATGGATGGCGTACTATTGCTTTTTACCCAATTTGCACCGCTGAAGTCTCCTTCGATAGTTACATTGCTTACTAGTTGTAGTGGTGCAGTAATGTTATAAATGCCTTGCTGCAGCCAAATCCTGTTGGCTGAGGGTGATACCAGTGATAGGCCGTAAGCCAGATTGGCCGGATTGGCTCTGGTACCGGCACTGCCTGAAGAGGCTCCTGCCGGGCTTACATATATTATATCGCATTCTTGTGCGTTGGAAACTAAGAATAAAAATGCCAGGGTGATCAGGTAGAAAATTCTCATTGAAATATGTTGATTGAATGATTCAAAAATAAGGAAACTGAATATTTAAGCAACTAATTGCGATTGATGTGGATAGTTTATATTCGTAATCTTGTTTAATATGAAGAGGATAAAGAAGTTTTTTGTTGTCATAGCTTCCCTGCTTCTTGCTGGTTTTTTGATTTTCATAGTCTTAAACTGGTTTTTTCCATTGCCCGCACCAAAGCCTTATTCAAAGGTGATACTGGATGATAAAGGGCAGGTAATACATATATTTTTATCAACAGACGATAAGTGGCGGCTAAAGGTTGACAGCGGCGAGATTTCTCCCTTGCTGCGTAAAACAATCATCTATAAAGAGGATAAATACTTCAATTATCATTTCGGTATCAATCCTGTTTCATTTGTCAGGGCTATCTCAAAAAACGTAGTTAAAGCCAAGAGGACTTCAGGCGCATCTACTATTACTATGCAGGTAGCGAGGATGATGGAGCCAAAGAGGAGGACTTATTTCAATAAGCTGATAGAGGTGTTCCGCGCACTGCAGCTGGAGGTGAAGTATAGTAAGGATGAAATATTTGAGCTGTATGTAAACCTCATTCCTCTTGGGGGAAATATAGAGGGAATCAAAAGCGCATCGCTGCTATACTTTGGAAAAGACCCCAATCACTTATCACTGGCAGAGATAACAGCACTTTCTATAGTACCCAATCGCCCTAATTCATTACAGCCGGGCAGAGAAAATATGCTATTGGTTTCAGAGCGCAATAAATGGCTGAAGCGTTTTGAGCAAGCGGGTATTTTCAGTAAAGACTATATTAATGAGGCCTTGGAAGAGCCATTGAGTGCGAAGCGGTTGCTGGCACCAAGAAATGCGCCGCACATTTCTATCCGAATGAGCAAATCGGAAGAAGACATTGTGCATACGACCGTAGACCTGAATATGCAGTTGAAACTGGAAAAGATAGTCTCGGATTATAGCAGCGGACTGAAGCTAATGAACATAAAAAACGCGGCGGTGATGGTAATCGACAACCAAACACACGAGGTAAAAGCTTATGTTGGCTCGGGTAGCTTTCAGGATGCAACAGATGGTGGACAGGTGGATGGAATACAAGCTATAAGGCAACCCGGCAGCACATTAAAACCATTGTTGTATGCGTTGAGTTTTGACAATGGCTTGTTGACTCCCAAGTCCGTAATTACAGATGTACCTATTAATATTAATGGTTACCAACCCGAGAACTACGACCAGAACTTTCATGGATATGTTACTGTTGAGTATGCATTGGAAAACTCTCTGAATGTACCTGCGGTAAAAGCGCTGAATGAACTGGGTACCGAAAAAATGATACAAGCGCTGGTGCATACAAATTTCAAACGCATTAAAAAAGATGAGAAGAAGTTGGGGCTT
>DLGO01000093.1:17385-27190 GCA_002482725.1 Bacteroidetes bacterium UBA7692
AGTGGCGTAACATTGGAAGAGATGACCGCTCTGTTTTCAGTTTTTGCAAATAAGGGAAGATATTATAATACTGTTTTGGAAAAGGGAATGGCAAATAAGGATACAGGGCAACAGATCATAAGCCCTTCCGCTGCCTATATGGTAAATGAGATACTAAGCAGGGTCGCCCGACCCGACCTGCCCGTAAACTGGGAGGCCAGCGCACACCTGCCTCGGATAGCATGGAAAACAGGTACCAGCTATGGCCGCAGGGATGCATGGAGCATTGGCTATAATAAGCGGTATACAGTTGGCGTATGGATTGGCAACTTTTCGGGAGAGGGGGTACAGGAATTGAATGGCGCGGCCATCGCCACACCGCTTTTGTTTAAAATATTTAATACGATAGACTACAACTCGTCCAACGAGTGGTTTGCTATGCCCAAGGAAGCGGGTATACGCTGGGTGGGCAATGCCACTGGCAAGCTACCCGGCGAGCATTGCAGTAACCCTGTGATGGATGCTTATATACCCATGGTATCGCCTACCAAAACCTGTGAACACAGCATGGAAGTAGCGGTGAGTGCTGATGAGAAAATATCGTATTGCCCAAACTGCATGCCCGATGCCGGATATAAGAAAAAGATATACAGTAATACCGAACCCGAAATGCAGTCTTACTTCGAGGAGCACAGGATAGCGTATGATAAAATACCTCCGCACAATCCACTGTGCGAAAGGGTGTTTACCGATGGCGCACCGGAGATAACTTCGCCCAACAACAATGCCGAATACCTGATAGATGCGGCCGATGTGCAGCCCATCATGCTGGCATGCCATGTTACAGCCGATGCCAAAAAGCTATTCTGGTTTGTAGATAATAAGCCCATAGCCACAGTAGCAGCAGGTAATAAAGTATTTTTTACCCCTACAGAGGGCAGCCACAAAATATCCTGTACGGATGACAAAGGCAGGAACAGCAATGTTTACATCAAGGTACGATTTGTAAAAATGTAAGCGTATCGGCTTTCATAATTTGCAAAAAATGAAAATTAAGTGGGATGAAAATCAATTTGTAGTAGGCAAAATGTAGCTAATTTTTATATTTGCACATGGCAATCAAAAATTCTACCGACGATAACAAGTTTGGCTACGAAGGGATAACATTTGATGATGTTTTACTGGTCCCTGCTTTCTCTGATATTTTACCGCGCGATGTTTCTATCAAAACCCGCCTGACCCGCAACCTGGAAATCAACATTCCATTGGTATCGGCTGCCATGGATACGGTTACAGAATCTAATCTGGCCATAGCTATAGCGCGCGAGGGTGGTATCGGCTTCCTGCACAAGAACATGAGCATAGAAAAGCAGGCAGAAATGGTGCGCAAGGTAAAGCGTGCTGACTCCGGCCTTATCATAGACCCGCTTACATTATCTGAAAACTCTACAGTAGGCGATGCACAAAAGATAATGCGCGAGCATAAGATTGGCGGCATACCTATCGTAAACAAAAGCGGCATATTGGTGGGAATCCTGACCAACCGTGATTTACGTTTCGAGAAGAATACCGCGCGCAAGGTACAGGATGTAATGACTACAGAAAACCTGATAACTGCCGCAGTAGGCACAGACCTGAAGCAAGCCGAGAAAATACTGGAGAAATACAAGATTGAGAAGTTGCCTGTTACGGATAAAAAAGGCAAGCTGGTAGGTTTGATTACCTACAAGGATATACTGAAACTAAAAAGCCACCCGAATGCAGCAAAAGACAACCATGGTAGGTTGCTTTGCGGAGCAGCAGTAGGTGTAACGGCAGATATAAATGACCGTATAGCTGCATTGGTAGCAGTAGGCGTAGACGTAGTATGTATAGATACGGCACACGGTCACTCTAAGGGAGTGCTGGGTGTAGTGAAGAAAACCAAGCAGACATTCAAAACCCTTGAGATAGTGGCAGGTAACGTGGCTACTGCCGCAGGTGCCAAAGCCCTGATAGATGCAGGAGTAGATGGTGTGAAAGTGGGAGTGGGGCCTGGCTCTATATGCACCACGCGCATAGTGGCAGGTGTAGGTGTGCCACAACTAACAGCTATATACGAAGCAAGCAAAACTGCTAAGAAGGCTGGTGTGCCGATAATAGCTGATGGTGGTATCAGGTATACCGGTGATATAGTAAAGGCAATAGCAGCGGGAGCTGACACCGTAATGGCAGGAAGCATTTTTGCCGGAACAGACGAAAGCCCGGGCGAAACGATCATATATGAGGGAAGGCGCTTTAAGTCTTACCGTGGCATGGGTAGCGTAGAGGCTATGCAGGAAGGTTCTAAAGATAGGTACTTTCAGGATGTGGAAGATGATATCAAAAAGCTGGTACCGGAAGGTATAGTAGGCCGGGTGCCACAAAAAGGCAGCGTAGCAGATGTACTATACCAGTATGTTGGCGGACTAAGGGCCGGTATGGGCTACTGCGGTGCCAAGGATATAAAAACATTGCAGCAGGCGCAGTTTGTACGCATTACCAGTGCAGGTATGCAGGAAAGCCACCCGCACGATGTGAGCATCACCAAGGAATCACCTAACTATTCAAGAAAATAATTCGCAACTTAGCGATAGCGTAAGGGCAGGTATGTTGCCTGTAGGATATAAAAAGAAGCAAATGGAAGTTAAATCGGCATTCGAAAAGGCGAATGACATATTGGAGGAAATAAAAACAGCTACACCTGCCAATGCAGATGAGCTGGAAGCATTCCGCATAAAGTATATCGGCTCTAAAGGGATTTTGAAGGAGCTTTTTGGCGCTATGGGCACTTTGCCAAATGAGCAAAAGAAAGACTACGGGCAATTGATGAATACCCTGAAAGCTGCTGCCGAGGAAAAGGTAGAACAGCTGAAAGAGTCATTTACCAAAGGAGAAGCCAAATCCAGTGCGCAGGAAGTTGACTTAACCGCACCGGCATATTCCCTTGCATTGGGTACGCGCCATCCTATCAGCATAGTGCGCAACAAGATGATAGAGATATTTGGCCGTATAGGTTTTGTGGTGGCAGAGGGACCGGAAATAGAAGACGATTGGCACAATTTTACAGCACTGAATACTCCGGAAGACCATCCGGCCCGTGATATGCAGGACACCTTCTTCCTTACAGAAGATATGCAGAACATGCTGCGCTCGCAAACATCTACTGTGCAGATAAGGATGATGGAATCGCAAAAACCACCTATCCGTTATATATTCCCGGGGCGTGTTTATAGAAATGAAACTATTTCTGCCAGGGCGCATTGTACTTTCCACCAGGTAGAGGGTTTGTTTATAGATGAAAGCGTCTCGTTCGCCGACCTGAAACAAACCATGCTTTACTTTGCTCAGGAAATGTTTGGCAAAAATGTAGAGGTGCGTTTCCGTCCGTCATTCTTCCCGTTTACCGAACCAAGCGCAGAGATTGATATCAGCTGCTTTGTATGCGACGGGGTAGGTTGCCCGGTGTGCAAGCACAGTGGCTGGGTTGAGATAGGCGGCTGTGGCATGGTAGACCCTGCTGTATTGGAAAACTGTAAGATAGACTCCAACAAATACTCGGGTTTTGCATTTGGAATGGGCATAGAGCGCATCACCATGTTAAAATTCCGTATAAACGATTTGCGCCTGTTCTTTGAGAACGATGTGCGCTTCCTGCGTCAGTTTGAGGGAGTTATCTAGTTTTCAATAGCTTATAAACTGAATCTTTTATATAATCTGCTGATAGGGCAGGGGTGCTAAACCCTTGAATTGCCTATTAAATTCTTATTTTTGTAACGTTTTGATACGAATAGCACATATAGAGTTACCGGACTCACCGCTTTTGCTTGCTCCTATGGAGGATGTGAGCGACCCGCCTTTCCGCCACCTTTGCAAAAAGTACGGTGCCGATATGCTCTATACTGAGTTTATATCATCGGACGGACTCATCCGCGATGCAGAAAAAAGCACCAAGAAGCTGGACATATTTGATGATGAGCGACCTGTGGGCATACAGATATTTGGCGGGGAAGAGGATCCGATGGTGCGCAGCGCAGCTATAGTGGAGGCTGCAGGGCCAGAGCTTTTGGACATTAACTACGGCTGCCCGGTGAAGAATGTGGTATGCCGTAATGCGGGCTCCGGTATATTGCGCGATATAGATAAAATGATAAGCCTGACCGCTGCTGTGGTAAAGGCAACCAACCTACCAGTAACGGTGAAGACGCGTTTGGGTTGGGACGATAGTTCGATAAGAATAGTGGAAGTAGCAGAGCGTCTGCAGGATGTGGGTGTGCAGGCACTATCCATACACTGCCGCACACGCCACCAGATGTACACCGGCCGTGCCGACTGGAGCTGGATAACCAAAGTAAAGAATAACCCACGTATTAAGATTCCGATTTTCGGAAACGGGGATGTGGATACGCCTGAGCGGGCAAAAGAGATGCTGGATACATATGGCGCAGATGGCGTAATGATTGGCCGTGCAGCTATAGGCTACCCGTGGATATTCCGCGAGGTAAGGCACTTTCTGGATACAGGCACACACCTTGCTCCGCCCACATTGGAAGAGCGACTGTACGCCTGCAAAGAGCACCTGAACCGCTCGCTGCAATGGAAGAGCGGAAAGCTGGGCATACTGGAAATGCGCAGGCACTATGGCCCATACTTTAAAGGATTGGAAAATGTAAAGATGTTCCGCTCGCGCCTGGTACAGGCCGACAGCAGGGAGGATATATATGCCATACTGGATGAACTACAGGAATACTATACCAAGAACCTGCATCTGGTAAAATATTCTGCCGAAAGGATAATAGAAGGCGCTAACTACGAAGACGCATAGCCACTACAAAATACGCAGCATATCACAACCAATACACCCATATTGATAGTAGGAGCAGGGCCGGGTGGCGCAGCATGTGCTTTATATCTGGCAAAGCTGGGCATAACATGTACTATAATAGATAAAGCTACTTTTCCCCGAGATAAGATATGTGGTGATGCCCTGAGCGGCAAGGTAGTAGAGGTGCTAAAAAAAATTGATCCTGCTTACGTAGATGAACTGGCCGCTTTTGACAAAGGCATAGGCTCATGGGGTGTGAGCTTTGTAGCCCCGAGCGGGCAAATGCTGCGGGTGCCCTTTTCTACCAACAACGCTAAGCGCAAGTATGCCCCGGGCTTCATTGCCAAAAGGATAGACTTCGATAATTTTCTGGTAGAAAGGCTGAGAGGCAATCCGCTTATAAACCTGATAGAAAATACAGAGGTAAGGGATTATACAAAGAACAAAAACGGGTTTGAGGTTAAGGCTAAAAGCGGCCAAAACTTTCAGGCATCGCTGGTAATAGCGGCAGATGGGGCTAACTCATCTTTTGCCCATAAAGTAGCGGGGCTTGAGATAGAACCCGACCATAACTGCTTTGGGCTGCGTGCCTATTACAGAAATGTGGCAGGTATGGATAAGGAGAACTTCATAGAGCTGCACTTTATAAAGAATGCGCTTCCCGGATATTTTTGGGCATTCCCATTAGCCAATAATGAATCAAACATCGGCATCGGCATTCGTGCAGATATGCTGAAAAAGAAAAACATTAACCTTAAGAAGCTTTTTCAGGAAACGATAGAAACACATCCCGAGTTTAAGCAACGCTTCGCCCATGCAGAAATGATAGGGGAGGTGAAACTACACGCTTTGCCGCTAGGCTCTAAGAAGCGTAAAATATCCGGTGATAACTATATGCTGCTGGGCGATGCAGGTATGCTGATAGACCCATTTACAGGAGAGGGAATAGGCAATGCCATGCTGAGCGGTATAATTGCCGCACAGAAGATTGCCGATTGCATGGAGCAGAATGATTTTAGCGGAGAATCAACCGCTAAATATGATGAAGCAGTATATAAGAGGCTATGGAGCGAACTGCTGTTGAGCTATAGACTTCAGCAATTGGTCAAGTTCCCCTGGCTCTTCAATTTTGTGGTGCGCAAAGCAAATAGTAACAGTACTTTGAGGGATACTATCTCTTGCATGTTCGAGGATGTAAACCTGCGTAACCGTTTTAAGGATCCGCTGTTTTATTTCAAACTTTTATTCGGCAAATAATACCAGCTAGATAAAACAAAAATACCCATGGATAACCACGGGTATTTTCTATTGAATTCCAATTTGCAAGCATTATGGGAATATACCCAAAGCTGCATAAGCATTCTTGATTTTGTTGATAGATAAGGCGAAGGCTGCGGTACGCAGATCTTTTACATTATTCTGGAATTTGAACTCGCGAATATCCCTGTAGGCATTTATCATGGTATCTTCCAAACCGGAGTTTACTAGATCAATTTCATCGGCACCGTGTATCAATAGGTCTGCACGTTCTTTAGAGATTCTTTTGCCAGTTAACTCTTCCACCAGGCTGATAAAGTTGCGCTGAGAACCTTCCTCATGGCGTTTTTGCAAACGGCCAAAACGAACGTGGCTCAGGTTTTTTAGCCATTCGAAATAACTTACTGTAACACCACCAGCGTTGCAATAGATATCAGGAATAATCAAAACACCTTTCTGCAACAGTATCTCTTCGGCGGCCGGAGTTATTGGGCCGTTTGCCGCTTCTGCTATGATCCTTGCTTTAATGTTTGGAGCATTTTCTTCGGTAATAACTTTCTCCAAGGCAGCAGGTATCAATATATCGCACTCCATCTCCAATGCATCGGAGTTTTTCTCCAATGTAGTAGAATTCGGGTAGCCCAATATTTTGCCGGTCTCCTTACGGAAAGCCAAAACAGCATCTATATCAAAGCCATTCTTATCATAAATAGCACCTTCGGATTCTGCTATGCAAATAACTTTTGCACCATAAGTGCTGATGATTTTGGCAGTATTGTAACCCACGTTTCCAAGACCTTGCACTATTACGGTTTTGCCCTCAAGTCCTATACCGAGGCCAAGTGCCGCCATATCGTCCTGATAGCTGCAAACCTCGCTCAATGCATATACTACACCACGACCTGTAGCTTCTGTGCGGCCTTTTATACCATTCAGGTGGACCGGCTTACCGGTAACACAAGCGTAAGCATTTACCTCGTTGCTGTTCAATGATGCATAGGTGTCTACTACCCAGCCCATTTCGCGTTCGCCGGTACCATAGTCAGGAGCCGGTACATCCAGTCCCGGGCCTATCAGGTTTTTCTTCCAAAGCTCGTAGGTGTACCTGCGGGTTATGGCTTCCAAAACTTCTACAGGCGTATTGCGTGGGCTGATTTTGATACCGCCCTTGGCTCCGCCAAAAGGCACATCTACTATGGCACATTTATAGGTCATAAGCGCGGCAAGCGCCATCACTTCGTCCTGGTCTACATGCAGGCTATACCTGATACCACCTTTGGTAGGCATGCGGTGATGGGAGTGCTGCACCCTATATGCTTCTATTACCTTTACCTCATTGCCATAGCGCACAGGGAAGTGCATTTTGTAGATACTATTGCAAATTTTGATTTGGTTCAACAATCCCGGATCACAATCAGTGAATGGTGATGCCTTGTCGAAATAATATGATACGCTCTGGGAAAAGGATAATTCCCTGAGGTTTAATTCCTGTTGTTCATCTGACATAATCTACTTTTTTCTGTTCTGTTTGATTAATTAATAATTGAATTCCCGTTCAACTCTGTGCCACAAATGAAAAAGCATTTTTCATATTTCCAAAACTATAGGTGTGCTTAACTATATAATTAAGGATAATATAACGGACAGTGCCATTTTCCCTTTATAACTTCACTTTCAATGAGATAGCAGGATTTAGTTATTATTGATAATATGTTATCTTCTGAATTCCATAAGGCGGGCAACGTATTTTCCAATAATATCAAACTCCAGGTTGACACGTGTGCCGACCCCAATATGCTTGATAGTAGTATGTTCAAAGGTGTATGGAATAATGGCTACTTTAAATGAATCATCTACTGCATCAAAGGCAGTAAGGCTAATACCATTAATACAGATAGAACCTTTTTCAACTACAATGTTTTGCAGCGATGGCTCATACTCGAATTGGAATATCCAGCTGCCGTGTTCTTCGGCTACAGCTATGCAAGTGCCCGTTTGGTCTACATGTCCCTGCACTATATGCCCATCCAGGCGGCTACCGATTTGGGTGCACCTTTCGATATTCACCTCGCTGCCTTCCTTTAAATCCCCAAGGTTTGTTTTGCTGAGTGTTTCATCTATGGCAGTTACTGTATGGGTATTTCCCTCAATTTTTACCACTGTAAGGCAAACCCCATTATGGCTAACACTTTGATCGATTTTAAATTCGCCTGACAAAGCGGACTCTATAGTAAGGTGAAGGTTCCCTCCATCTTTTTGCAGTGCTACCACCTTGGCGGTAGTCTCTATAATTCCTGTAAACATATTCTTGCTTTATTTTTTGTTCTTTGGTTCTTCTATCAATTGCCGGGTCAGTTCATTCAGCTTATTTACCTTATCAGTAAAGTCGCCTTTCAGGGTATTCCTGAATTGATGCAGATTAGTCATTAAGTCTTCAATGCCTTCAGGCAATGCCTCATTAAAAGCCTCTTTCAATCGTTTTGCCAGTGTTGGTGATTTGCCATTTGTAGAGATAGCAATTTTGAGATCACCACGCTGCACAATCGAGCCTAGGTAGAAATCGCACATGTCAGGCTTATCGGCCACGTTGGTAAGTATCTTTTTGCTGAGCGCATCCTGCTGAATGCTAGTGCTTATATCTTTATCATTGATAGCTACGAAAAGCACATCGGTATTTTCCAGATCCTCTATGCTATATAGCTTTTCGGTAAGCGTAAAGGACGGATGAGCCAAGGCCAATGCTTTGATTTCCTCGCAAAACCAGGATGCCACCACTTTCACTTTTGTATCCGGTGAATTTTTGGCGATAGCTGTAAGTTTCTCTGTTGCCACCATGCCACCACCAATCATGGTGACCTGCATTTGTTCCAACTTTAAAAATATTGGGAAAAGTGTATTGCTCAATCCGGCAGGCATTTATTAATCTTGCTAAAGCGCAATACAAAGATACTCCTGTTTGCCGGTCAAATTCAAAGAGAACAGATATAAAATATGCAAGAGCAGCTTCCATCAATAGCAAAAGCCATACAGGGAATGGACATGATAGATGCCTTGCGCTATTTTGCTGAGCAGTATCCTGGCAAGGTTGCCTTCTCTACCAGTTTTGGCTGGGAGGATCAGGTGATTACCCAACTGATAGCAGACAATAAATTACCTATCAGGATATTTACTTTGGATACAGGCCGTAATTTTCCGGAAACCTATTCTACCTGGAATGCCACCAGGAGCGCTTACCCTATAGATATAGAAGCAACTTACCCCGACACTTTCGCTGTTGGCAAAATGCTAAAGAAAAAGGGCCCACTTAGTTTTTACGAAAGTGTAGAAAACAGAAAGGAGTGCTGCTTTATACGGAAAGTAGAGCCGCTGAAAAGAGCACTAGCCAATACTACTATATGGATAACCGGCATACGCGCCGAGCAGAGTGACGGGCGTAAAGAAATGCAGAACCTGGAATGGGATGATGCCCATAGCCTTATAAAGTTCCATCCATTATTTAACTGGACGCTGGATGAAGTAAAGGAATATATAAGTAAGCACAACATACCTTACAACCCCTTACATGACAAAGGGTTCCCCAGCATTGGCTGCCAGCCATGCACAAGGGCTGTAAGGCCGGGCGAAAGATTCCGCGCCGGAAGGTGGTGGTGGGAGGACAGCAGTAAAAAGGAATGCGGACTGCACGATACATCGCTGCCACCACAAAACTTCAGTATATAATGAAGC
>DLGO01000135.1:0-5726 GCA_002482725.1 Bacteroidetes bacterium UBA7692
TATCGGATTTCTCTTCGTATATAAACGGTGATGTAGTAACCATAGATGGTGGCGAGTGGCTGCAGGGTGCTGGAGAGTTTAACCTGTTTGATGATGTAACCACAGAACAGTGGGACAGCATAGAGAAAATGGTGCGTGGCGCTAAAAGCGAGTAAGCATTATGGATATTGGATAAAAAGCAAAGCCGCTACAAGAACTGTAGCGGCTTTACTTTTTATATAAGTTAGTAAACACTCTTTTCCATTCAATTCCATAAGCGTGTTCAATTCAGAATAAATTCAGAATTGGATGGTTAAATTCACAGGATGAAGATTCTGATAATAGAAGATGAGCACGAACTTGCCAAAGATATAGCGGAATATCTTTCAGGCGAAAGCTATCTGTGCGAGTTTGCAGCTACTTACAGCGAAGCCATGGAGAAAACAGAATCCTATCAGTACGATTGCATATTACTGGACCTGATGCTGCCGGGCGGAAGTGGATTACAGATACTGGAATCCCTGAAAAAGCAGAACAAGCAGGACGGGGTAATTATCATTTCGGCAAAAAACTCCATTGAAGATAAAGTAAAAGGGTTGCAGATAGGCGCAGATGATTACCTGGCCAAGCCCTTTCACCTGTCGGAATTATCGGCAAGAGTATATTCCATTATCCGCAGAAAGCAGTTTGGCAATACCAATACCATAGAGCAGAATGAACTAAAAATAGACCTGCCGGCCAAAAGCGTAACCGTAAACAACGAACCCGTAGCACTTACAAAAAAAGAGTTTGACCTACTACTGCTGTTTATAGGAAACAAGAACAAGGTAATATCTAAAAGCGCACTGGCAGAGCACCTTTCGGGCGACATTGCCGATATGCTGGACAACCACGACTTTGTATATGCGCACATAAAAAACATGAAGAAGAAGCTGACAGATGCAGGCTGTGGCAACTACCTGAAAACAATATACGGAACAGGATATAAATGGGAGGCATGAGCAAGCTACTGAACAAACCATTAAAGGCATTTGCCCTATACGCCCTTGTAATACTGCTGTGCAGCATACCTGCCTACTATGTGGTAGTGGATTATATATGGCTGAAAGAACTGGACGAAAACAACCAGATAGTTCGGGTAAGGATAGAAAAAGGTTTTGCCGATACGCCTATAACCAAGGATAAACTGGAAAGCATACTGACAGCGTGGAACGACATACAACCAGGTACAAAAATAACCAAAGCAACACGTGCAGATATAAGGGCAGATAGTATATATACCCAATCTAAAGTAAACAGGTACGCTGCCGACAATGAGATAAACAGATTCCGCACCTTGTCGGCTTACATAGATATAAACGGAGAACCCTACCACCTGACCGTAGAAACCAATGTGGAAGAAACGGATGAAACCGTAATGGCCATAGCTCTGGTTACATTCCTGTTCTTTATTTTACTGGTAAGTGGTTTTATAATCCTGAACAGAATGCTGTCTATTGGATTATGGAAGCCATTCAGCAGCACTCTGGAAACCCTGAAAACATTTGACCTGAACAAACAGCAGAGACCACAGTTTGAAAAGTCGGGCATTGAAGAATTTGAAGCGCTGAACCGTGTGGCAGCAAAACTGATAGACAACAACATAGCTGCCTATACGCAGCAAAAAGAATTTGCCGAAAATGCCTCGCACGAGCTACAAACGCCGCTTGCACTATTGAAATCGAAACTGGACCTGCTAATACAAGACGAGCAACTAAACGCAAAACAAAAAGAACAAATAGCGGCGCTTAACCTGCCTTTGGCAAGGGTATCCCGCATAAATAAAAACCTTTTGCTGCTGGCCAAAATAGAGAACCACCAGTTTGACGAAAAAGAGGCAATAGACCTGTCAACTACCGTTAATGACAACCTGGAAATATTTGCCAGCCACTTTGCAGAAAAGGGCATTACCATTGAGCAAAATATAGCACAGCACATAAAAATAAACAGCAACGCGAACCTGATAGAAATACTGCTGACCAATCTACTGGTGAATGCACTAAGGCATTCGCAAAACAACGGAAGCCTGAGTATTACTTTGCAACAAGGAGTATTGCGCATGGCCAATTCGGGTGATACGGCTCTTAACACAGACTTACTTTTCAAGCGATTCCAGACCTCATCGCGCACAGCCCCAAGTAGTGGCTTGGGATTGTCCATCATCAAAGAAATTTGTAACCGCTATGGATGGCAGATAGCATACAACTTTGAAAATAACCAGCACGTTTTTTACTGGCGTTTCTGATAATTCAAACTTTCTACAGAATCGGTTGTGAGCTTTGCTTTTGACATTGAAAATTAAAACTTAACAACATGAAAAACATAGCATTATCACTGGCCGTTTTGATGGCCCTATCAGCAAGCGTTTTTTGCCAGACAAAAACTAAAGAAAAAGAAAAAGCAGCAGTGCCTGCCGCAGTAAAATCTGCATTTACCAAGAGCTACCCGGGCGTAAAGGCCAAATGGGAAAAGGAAAAAGGCAAGGAGGCATTTGAAGCCGAATTTGAAAAGGATGACAAGGACATGAGCGTGGTGTACAGTGCCAAAGGAGAGCTACTGGAAACAGAAGTAGAAATAGCCGTGTCTGAATTGCCTGCTGCAGTTAGCACCTACGTAGCCACACACCACAAAGGCGCCAAAATAAAAGAAGCCGCTAAAATTACGGATGCAAAGGGAACTATAACCTACGAAGCAGAGGTAAAAGGCCACGACCTGTTTTTTGATGCCAATGGCAATCCCTTAAAAAGTAAGTAAACCACGGTGCCATGTTATTAAAACTGAAAACACTTTTAGTATGCATGATATGGGGAATTGGTCTGCTCCATGCCCAAAATGCTACCGTTACATTATCGGGAACGATAAAAGACAGCAAGAATAAAGAGGTGCTGCCTTATGTAAATGTGGTACTAAAGCATGAAGCAGACAGTTCGTTTGTAACAGGCGCTATAAGCACAGAAACCGGTGGCTATACTATAAGTGGCATTGCTCCCGGGGAATACCTTATACAGTTTTCCTATTTAGGTTATACCACAAAGATGCAAAGTGTATTTGTCGGTGCGCTTTCGGCCTATCTGGATATGGGCACCACAGAATTGCAGGCTGATGCACAGGCACTGAATGAGGTAGAGATAGTAGCCAAGCAGGAGGACACAAAAATTACCCTTGACAAAAAAACGTTTTCGGCAGAAAGTAACCTGACACAGGGTGGCGGCTCTGTATTGCAGGCCATGCAAAACCTGCCGGGCGTAACCGTGCAGGAAAGCAAGGTGCAGCTACGGGGCAACGATAAAGTAGTGGTGCTGATAGATGGCAAGCAAACGGCACTGACAGGCTTTGGCAACCAAAGCAGCCTGGATAACATACCTGCGTCGGCCATAGACAAAATAGAGATCATCAACAACCCTTCGGCTAAGTATGATGCAAATGGCAACGCAGGCATCATCAATATTGTGATGAAGAAAAGCAAACAGAAAGGGCTTACAGGCAAGGTGGGTATATCGGCAGGGCTTGGCTCGCTCTGGACAAAAAAGCAAAACCTGCCCGGCATCCGCGCACAGTACAGGTTTACCCCAAAGGTAAACCCATCGCTGGCGCTCAACTACAGAAAAAACAACATCAATGCCTTCTTTCAGGGCGACTTTATTTACAAGCAGGCACTGTTCAAAAATGAATTTATAACCCGTACTTATGATAATGGAGGTGTAATAAAACAGCAGATAAAACGCAACCGCGATACTTACGTAAGCACCGCCCGCGCAGGGTTTGACTGGAGTATAAATGAGAAAAACTCCTTTACCCTATCGGCCTTGTTCAGCAGCGAAAAAATACTGGACCATGGCGATGAACCCTTCTACAATGCGGCACTGACCGATAGAAGGCGACTATGGCAGTTTCTGGAAGATGAATTGAAAATAACCGCAACCGCATCGGCAGCTTACCAGCATAAGTTCAGACAGCCGGGGCATACACTTAGCACGGGAATCAATTACACCTTTCACCGTGAAGATGAGCGGTACGACTTCAACAATATCATGCCCACATTTACCGGGCTAGATGCGTTTAAACTGTTATCGAATGAAAACGTAACAGACTTTAACCTGGACTATGTGCGCCCACTAAAGTATGGCAGAGTAGACGCCGGAATCAAATACAGGTGGCGGTACATACCCACCGACATGAAATTTTACCCGGGACAAAACTCTCCGCTGGATACCAGCGCAGGTGGCTGGGCAGTGTACAGGGAGCAGATACCCGCACTATACGGCAACTACGTGCTGGAAACAAAAAAACTGGAGCTGGAAGCAGGGCTAAGGGTAGAATATGTGCATGTGGGGTACAGTGTAGACCCAAGGAACAACGTATACAAAAGCAGCGGCTACCAATATATTCAGCCATTTCCTAATCTCAGGTTTGCCTATAAGGTGAATGACAGGAACAAGCTTTCCATATCTTTTAACCGAAGGGTAGACAGACCAAATGAATTTGACATAAGGGTATTCCCCAAATACGATGATGCGGAAATCGTAAAGGTGGGTAATCCAAACCTGCGCCCACAATACACCTACACCATAGAGCTTGGTTATAAAACCAACTGGAAGACAGGATACTTCTATACCGCTGCATTCCATAAACTGGCGGATGGAACGCTAACGCGCATCAGGACCATAGTGCCCGGCAGCACAGTAGTATATGCCATTATGCAAAACGCCGGAAGGAGCTACAATACAGGATTGGAAGCCTTGCTATCGCAGGATATAACCAAGCTATTTTCATTTAACCTGAATGCCGTAGCCTACCACAACCGCATAAATGCATTTTCGGTGGTAAATAGATACCCTGAAGCAAACACCTATACTTCGGCTACAGAGCAAATAGTATCAGGTAATGTAAAGCTGAATATGTTCTTTCATTTGCCCCTGAAATTTGAACTGCAACTGACTGGTATATATCTGGCCCCAGACCTGATACCGCAGGGTAAAATCGGGCAAAGATTCGCTCTGGACCTTGGTTTAAAAAAGACCATACAGAAAGGAAAAGGAGAGCTATTCTTGAATGCTACCGACCTGCTGAATACCATGGTAATAAAAGAAAACTACCGCGGCAATGGGTTTGATTATGTTGGCCGTGATTATTACGAAACACAGGTTGTACGCCTCGGCTACAACTACAAATTTTAGAAGCCATGTGGTGGATATATGCTTTGCTATCTGCGCTGTTTGCCTCCCTTACAGCCATATTTGCCAAAATAGGCATTGCCAATGTAAACAGCAACCTGGCAACCGCCATACGCAGCATTGTAATATTGATAGTGGCCTGGGGCATAGTGCTGGCGCGTGGCGAAGCTATAGGCTTAGGAAGCTTATCGCGGCATAACCTGGTGTTCCTAATCATATCCGGTCTGGCCACCGGTCTTTCATGGATATTCTATTTCAAGGCATTGCAGATTGGCCCTGTATCGCAGGTTGCGCCAATAGATAAGCTGAGCGTTGCCCTTACCATTGTACTGGCAGTTGTATTTTTGGGAGAAGTATTGACTATTAAAACCGCTGTGGGCGCGGGGTTAATTGTATTGGGTACATTGGTGCTGGTGTGGTGAATACCTGAAGCCGCACACTTATCGTTCCTTACTCCAGAAACGCTGGTACCCGGAAGATTGAGTCAATAACAATTAAATGCATGTCACACGCAGGGTTTGGTCAATATAGTTT
>DLGO01000135.1:5857-17019 GCA_002482725.1 Bacteroidetes bacterium UBA7692
GCCAAGAAAATAAGGCGCAGGGGCCGACATACTGAAGGAATGGTTGCGCAATGTCTTTTTTCTACAGCCAACCAGTGAACGGACAGTGGCAAAAAAGCTTCCGAACACCCGAGCTCCGAGAGGAACGCACGGGTAATCCAATCTAAAAATTATTCCCCGTCCTTATCCTCTTCTTTAAAGAGTTCTTTTTCTGTAACCTCTTTGATCAGGTCATCGTTTTTCAATGTTTTGGAGATGGCTTTGAAAGGGGCTTTCACCACATTATCGCCTTCTTTCAATCCGCTGAGGATTTCGATATAAGAAGCATCTTGAATGCCTGTTTTAACCTGTACGGTTTGTACCTTGGTACCATTGCTGATGAATACCATTTCCTCCACTTCTTTTTTAGCAGGCTCTTCGGTGGCATCTTCCACCTTTGCAGCTTTAGGCTTAGTAGAAAGGTCTTCGCGGGTAGTGACAGACATGATAGGCACAGTAAGGATATTTACCTTCTCTTCGGTTTTGATATCTACCGTGCAGCTCATACCAGGGCGGAAAGGGTAGCGTTTGCTCAGCTCCGGCTTAATCAGGTCTGAGTAAGAGTTTTTCAATAATTCCAGCTTCACCACAAAGTTGGTGGCCTGTGAGCCAAGCGATAAGGAAGATGAGCTGGAGTAGGCAATCTGAGATACTACGGCCTTGAACTTTTTGCCCAGGTAAGCATCTACTTCTACCTCCGCGGTATCGCCTATGGATACGCGCAATACATCGTTCTCGTTTACATCTACCTGTGCCTGCATATTTACCAGGTCGGCTATGCGGATAATTTCTGTACCGCTCATTTGCGCAGTACCTACCACACGCTCACCCAGCTTTACATTTACCAAGCTCACGATACCACTCATAGGTGCGTAAATCTTTGTCTTCAACAGGTTGTCGCGGCTCTGCTTTACCTGTGCCTCTGCGCTGGCTACGTTGAAGCCTGCGCCACGCGCCTGCTCTTCGGTGGTAAGGTAGGTAGCCTCTGCCTGGTCGAGGCTGAGCTTCGACGCCTCCAACTCAGAGTCTGAAATTACTTTTTGGCTATGCAGGGTTTTGCTGCGGTTGTAGTTTGCCTTGGCCTGGTCGAAAGCTGACTTGGCTTGTATGAGACTGGCTTTGGTGCCTGCGCGGCTGGCGCGTATCTGATTAAGGGATGCATCGGCCTGTAGCACCTGCGACTCGTAGATAGCAGGATTGATAACCGCCAATAACTGCCCTGCCTTAACAGAGTCACCTTCTTTTACATTCAATACAATGACCTCGCCGGAAACCTCTGAGCTAAGCTTTACCTCGGTAAGCGGCTGTATCTTGCCACTGGCAGTAACAGTTTCTACGATTGTTCTGCGCTGTGCCTTTTCCACGGCTATCTTCTTCAGCTTATTGTTGGTTATCCAGCCGTTCTTTTTGGCTACAACACCTGCAATAATGAGGAACAGCACCACAGCAGCAGCGATGTAAACGATCTTATTACTTTTCTTCTTTTCAGGCTTATTACTTTTCATCCTATTGCAATGTTATTTGTTTTCCCTGATAAAAGTCCAATACTTTTTTCCGGAAGATATAGGTGTATTTGGATTGGAGCATCTGGCTCTCCGCAGTGATAAGGCTGATGCGCGAGCGCTCAAAATCGTACTGGTTCAGCAAGCCTATTTCGTACCGCTTCTTGTTTGCATCGTAAGACCTATCGGCAGCCTCGAAGCTCCTTTTGTTTGAAACAAAAGATTCTGCTGCCGCTTTGGCATTGGCAAAGGCTTCGTTGATGGTTTGGCGGAGCTGTGTCTTTTTGTTCTGCACCTCCAGCTGCTGCACCTGTGTCTGTATCTTGGACAGCTGCACATTGGTAAAGTTTTGCCCCTTGGCAGACAATGGTATGTTGAGGCTAAGGCCCACAACCTTACGCAGGCTGTTGTCGAACTGTATGCCCAGCGGGGTTATCTCTGTTTTATCCGGCACATCCTGCAAACCCAAGAAGATACCATTGAAGAAAGCAGAGTCCTTTTTGTAGCTGGTAGCGCGGGTATTGTTGTCGGAGAAGTTGGAGCCTATCTGCGCAAAGGCACTAAGCGTAGGGCTGAAACCACCCTGGGAGATGCGGTAATTGGCGATGGAACTGCTGAGCCTGGCATCTGCGGCCTTGATAGAAGGCTGTGTGCCATAGGCATACTTTACGATATCATCTACCTTAGTACTGTCTACCAAATCCATCGGGATATTGGTAACATCAGGGACTGCTACCTCGAAGGTTTCGTTGTCAGGAATCTGGAGCAGGTTCTTCAGGTTCAGCTCTGCCAGGATAACCTGGTTGCGGGCATTGATGATATCGGACTGATTGCGGGCGCGCTGGGCCTCTACATCATATATGGCTACATCGGGCAGTGAGCCTGCGGTAATCCTGTTTTGGGTGGTAACCAGTTGCTCTGTGGTAAGTTTCAATTGCTCCTCTGCTACGCGCACCAACTCTTTGTTCAGCAAAATCTGCAGGTAAGTAGAAGTAACAGAAAGCATGATATTGTTCCTGGTATCCTCGGCATCGAAAGCAGCAGCCTGAAAATCGAAGTTGCTCTTTTTCATCCCGTTCAACTGCTGCAAGCCGGTGAAGAGATTGAGGTTGGCAGATATATTACCCGTAACCGTTTGCAGGCTACCATTGGTAATGCTATAGGTAAACTGGTTTACCGAGTTACCGAAGCTGACGTTGTAGTTCAGCGATGCATTGGCAGTAGGCAAAAAGGTATTCAGCACACTTTGTGTGTACTGCTTCTTTTGGCTGGACTGCTGCAGCTCGGCCTGGCGGATGCTGATGTTGTTTTTGAGGGCGTAGTCCACGCATTTCCTTAAATCCCACTGCTGGGCAAACAAAGAAGAAGAGGCACAAATGGTAAACAGTAGAATAAATACTTTTCTCACCCGGAAAAATTTTGGTCGCAAAGGTACACGGCTGTTTTGATTTAACTTAAAATTTTATCTAAGAATGCCGTTTGCACTGTACAATTTAAAAGGCTTGGGAAATAAGCATTTTAAATCAAAAACCAGAGAAAACAGGCACTTCTAAAATCAATATCAATACCGTAAACGGATAAAGCGGCAAAATATGCTTGAAACCGATACTTATGAGGTTATTTATTTCTGCCCAGTGCTTTGTCTATCCTTTTCAGCTGTGCCCTATGGTGATTGCAGTGGAGCTCGCACAGGCGAATCCATTCGGCGGCGCTGAGATGGCCGAGGAAAGGATGTTTGGTGCGCAGCTTGGGGTCGAGCGATGGCAACTGCGCTATATATTGGGCTGCCAGGGTTTTCACCTCATTCATTTTGCGCACTATCTGCTCCTTGCTTTCGGGCTGGTTGGGCTGTACGGCCACGCTGTCGGGCATTTTTACCTTTACCGCAGGGAACTTACCAAAAGTAAATACAATCCAGCCGGGCAGGTTTTTGCTACCGGTAGTTGTGCGCTCGTTGGTGGTGATGCGGACTACGTTTTTGAAGAAAAAGCCCTTTGCGCTCATCCACAGGTGAATGTAGACCTGGCCTACGCTCCACACATCGTCGGCAGGCTTTGCCAGCAACTCTTCCATGGAATAGTTGTCGAGGCTATTCAGCCAGAAGTCGACGCTGCTGTTGATGCGGTCCTGCAATTGCGAAGAAGTCATACCGGTATATTTTTAACCGAATATAGGTTATTGGCGGTTTGCCAGCACATTTTCCCAGTGCCATGCGGTGCGCAGCATATCGTCGAGCGATTTGGTTATCTGCCAGCCGAGGCGGGATATTGCCTTTTCGTTATTGGCATATATAGCTACCACATCGCCCTCGCGGCGCGGGGAAAGCTCATAGTTCAGCTTGCTGCCCGATACGCGCTCGAAGGATTGGATAGCTTGTAATAAAGATACTCCATTGCCGGTACCGAGGTTGAACACTTCGCAATTGGACTCGTTTTTGCCTTCCAGCAGATATTGCAAAGCTTTGGTATGGGCGTTGGCTATATCCATCACATGTATATAGTCGCGCACGCAGGTGCCGTCGGTAGTATCGTAGTCGGAGCCAAACACATAGAATTTGGCAAACTTGCCGATACCTGTGCCGGTGATCCTTGGCACCACGGCTGTTATTGGCCCTGTGGCATCTTCGCCCAAAAGGCCGCTGCTGTGTGCGCCTGCCGGATTGAAATAGCGCAGGAGTATGTAGTTGTGCTTTTTATTGAAGTGGGTATAACTGCGGATAACCTCCTCCCCTATCTGCTTGGTATGCGCATAGGGGCTTTCTGCCTGTGCCAGGGCTGTGTTTTCGGTAACGGGCAGCTCTGTAGTGTTTCCGTACACGGAACAAGAAGAAGAGAATACGAAATTCTTTATGGCTAACTCCTCTGTAAGCCTCATGAGGTTGGTAAGTGAGTTCAGGTTGTTGTAGTAATACTTCATTGGCTGCTCCACGGATTCCGGCACGCTTTTGAAAGCTGCAAAGTGGATGATGCCCGCAAAAGTGTGCTTATCAAATACTGCTTTGGTGGCATTGTAATCGCAAAGATCGACCGCATAATGCGTGAAAGCCTTGCCTGCAATCAGTTCTATAGCTTGCGCTACTGCCGGTTTGGAGTTGGAGTGATTGTCGATACAAACCACTTCGAACCCGTTTTCCAAAAGGTCGATAATAGTGTGCGAGCCTATGTAGCCGCAACCGCCGGTTACCAGAATTGTATTAGTACCTGCCATTTTTTATTTGCTGAGTTTACTGCTTAGTAATTGTACTTGCCGCTTTCTATTGTTCTGCGGATACCCTCTTCCACTGCGGTCAACGGCCTGCCCAAAAGCGCCCTCATTTTGCCTATATCCGGCTTGCGGCGGCTCATGTCGCCCTCGGGCAATGCAGGCAGGTAAACCAGCTCTGACTTAGAGCCTGCAATATTGATGATCATTTTTGCCAGTTCTATCACCTGCATTTCGAAGTCGCTGCCTATGTTCACTGTATCATTTACATACAGGTTGTGGTACAGCGCATTGGAAGTAGCTTCTACGTTATCATCCTTGAAGCAGAATGTGCGTGTCTGGCTGCCATCGCCGTATATGGTTATAGGCGCATTGTTTACCGCAGCGCGTATGAACTTGCTCATCACGAAGTCGGTGCTTTGCTTAGGTCCGTAGGTGTTGAAGAACCTGAATATGGTATAGTCCAGGCCGAACTCCTGGTAGTAGCTGCGCAGGAAAGCCTCGCCCACGTTTTTCACCACTGCGTAAGGCAGACGGGAGTTTAGCGGGGTGGTCATTTCATTTTGCGGATGCTCGAACGGCTCGCCGTACACCTCGCTGGAAGAAGAGAAGAAAATACGCTTAACGCCCGTGTTTTTGCAAAGGTCGAGCAGGTATTTGATACCCTGTATGTCGCTCAATACGTTCACCGGGTTTTCCAGTGTGCGTTTAACACCAACTACTGCCGCGTAGTGAAATACGAAATCGAATTTATAGGCCATCATAACCGCAGAAATATCGCGGTACTGGTTGCAATCGCACTTGATGAATTTCCAGTTGGCGGGATCTGACTCCGGAAGCCTTTCACGGTTTCCAGTAGAGAGGTCATCCACTATTACTACATAATTATCCGGATTTTCCAACAGCTTGTCTACAAGGCAGCTACCCACAAATCCGGCACCACCGGTAACTAAAATTTTTGTCATCAACTTTCTTTTAATTAAACATTCACAATTTAGAACAATGGTTTCAGATTTAAAACAAGCTATAGATTTAATCTATCAGGCTCATTAAATACCGTCCGTAACCGCTCTTCAGCAGTGGCTCTGCCAATACGCGGAGCTGCTCTGTGGTAATGAAGCCCTGTCTCCATGCTTCCTCTTCTATACAACCCACCTTCAGGCCCTGGCGCTGCTCTATCACCTGTACAAACTGCGATGCCTGCATCAGCGAGTCGAAAGTACCCGTATCCAGCCAGGCCGTACCCCTGTCCAGGATACCCACCTGCAATTTGCCCTGCTCAAGGTACACTTTATTTACATCAGTGATCTCATATTCGCCGCGTGCGCTTGGTTTCAGGTCTTTGGCTATCTGCACTACGCTATTGTCGTAGAAGTAAAGGCCCGGTACCGCGTAGTTGCTCTTTGGCACCTTTGGCTTCTCCTCGATAGATATCGCCTGCCCTTCTTTGTTGAACTCCACCACACCATAGCGCTCGGGGTCGCTCACATGGTAGGCAAACACCACACCACCGCTGGTATTGGCTTTCGATTTCAATAGTGTATCGAGGCCGGAACCGTAAAATATATTATCGCCCAGGATAAGGGCGGCTGAATCGTTGCCTATGAACTCCTCGCCCAGCACAAACGCCTGTGCAAGGCCATTTGGCACCTCCTGTACCTTGTACTCGAAGCGGCAGCCGAACTGCTTGCCATCGCCCAAAAGCCTTTCGAAGTTTGGCAGGTCGTGCGGGGTAGATATAATCAGAATCTCGTTGATACCTGCTTTCATCAATACCGAAAGCGGGTAGTAAATCATCGGCTTATCATAAATCGGCATTATCTGCTTACTAATGGCGTAAGTAATAGGATAAAGACGCGTGCCGGAACCACCGGCCAGTATAATTCCCTTCATATCTGATTTTTCAATTTCACAGACAAAGAAAATTATTTAAAGGATATTAATAACATTCAGGCTATTATATAATAGCTATATTTTCAAATGGAGGGTAATTATATGATTACGAATTAGCAATTATCATCAAGTAATCGTGCCCATTATCTACCCTAAATAGCTAATGCTTCATGCAGTGACATCGCTCTTAGCATTAGCCCTTTTAATATTTCTTAAACCCTCAACAACAACCAACCCAACACTCAACTGCCAAATTACAAAAGGCAAAACACCGCTAAAATCAGTAATGACAGCGGCGGCACTCTTGTTACCATCTACCTGAAAACCCCAAAAACCAAGGCTTGCAATAAGACCAATACACAGGATTAGAAATAACCGCTTCCACGGCATGCAAATCAACTTTAAACTTATGGTGAACAACAATGTGCCAAACATGGCATTACCTGCGGCACTTAAAACCAACGGGCTAAAATCGATTTGTTTGATAAGCATCCGCATTTCATTCATCATGCTACCTGAACCGCCAATATACCAAATGACAGCAAGGAAATATGTAATAGGGCTGATCAAAATTAACCAACCTCCCCTATTGAAATCATTATACTCCAAAGCCATAATGCCGTGTATTGCCAAACCAAAAAATAAGCCCGGCAGTATGAGACCTCCCAAAGGAAGATAAACAGATAAACCGGACATGACACCGCAGGCGCATAATATTACAATTGTCCAAAAATTTTGTTTTGCTTTTTTAAAAATGTGCTGTCCGTATTCCATTAGGGATGCAGGGATGGTGAAAATTGGCGCAATATCAATATTGAAATCCGCACTAAACTATACTATTCCATTAAGTCGCGGAAAAATCTGCCAGTATAAAACTTATCTATCTCGGCAACCTGAAAGAGAAGCCAAGTTGGTTACGGTCGAATACCACAGCCGGGGTTTCTGTCTGGTCGGGGTTCTATCTCATCCTTGGGCAAAGCATAGCATAGGCAGGCATAAAAGGAACAGCAGATTATTATCTTTAAAGGAAAGATAATAATCTGCACCTCTAAAACCAAAAAAGAGATACTCAATAATAATCGTTTTAAAATTTTCAAAAGAGATTGTCTTTTAATATAATATTTGCAACCAAATAATATCAAAACCATGAGTAGAAATCAAAAGCAAATAGAAAGTGGGAAAATGTTCATTAAAAACATTTTTGGAAACTATAATAGCAATGAAATGTGGTATCAGATTCCTGAATACCAAAGGCCTTATGTATGGGAGGATGAACAAATAATTGCATTATTAGAGGACATTTACAGTGCTCTTAATTATGAAAGAAACTCTGAATATTTCTTAGGTTCAATCGTTCTTCATAGTAAAGAGTCTGAAACAAAAAATTATATCAACAATGAGGTTTTAGATGGACAACAACGATTAACTACTCTTTACTTATTGATGGCTGTTATAAGAGATATTGCCACAGATCCTGATTTGAAACAAACATGTGAAACTGCAATTTACCAAAAGGAAAATAAATATAGAGCCATTCCCGAAAGTATGCGTATTACCTTTGAGATAAGGAAAGAAGTACAACATTTTGCAGAACAATTTATAAAGCCCGTTGATGGAACACTAAAAACTGAAGCCCTAAAATCAGAAATAAAACATACAAAAGATATAAGCACAAAAAATATGGCCTCAGCCATATTGATTATTAGACATTGGTTTGATAATAACCGTGTTGACATTGGTGAGTTTTTCACACATTTAATGAATAATGTTTTATTGATTTTTGTTTCAAGCCAAGAACTCGATGATGCGTTTCGCTTGTTTACAGTACTAAATGATAGAGGTATCAAACTACGCAACAGCGATATTTTAAAAGCAAATAATCTAAAAAAAGTAACTGATGCCAAAAGGCGCCAGGAATATGCAGAAATGTGGGAGTTAATTGAAGGAGAATTACAAGAAGATTTTGATCAATTTCTCTCTTATCTTAGAACAATTCTGGTAAAAGAAAAAGCCCGAATGAGCCTACTTAAAGAATATGAGCTAAACATCTATCATCCTAAAGAGTACATTAAAGAAAGTAAAGAGTATCGAAACAAAACTCCCTTACTTGAAGAAGGAATTCAGACATTCGAATTTATACGCAAGTATAAAAAACATTATGATTTCTTTTTCAATAACGAAAATGGGCAACTCGGAAGTGATTATGCATTTGAAAATCTATTATCCATCTTACAAGATAAAAGTTTAGCGGACATTTGGATTCCCCCTCTATTATTATATCGTGAATGCTTTGGAGACAACAACTTATTGCAATTTTTGCAGAAATTAGACAACAAATTTTCTGCAGACCTGATTGCCGGAGAAACACCAACGACACGTATTGAAGGCATGACAAAAATACTAGTAGAATTAGAAAAAATCGCCACTGATGAAAGCATTTCAGATTCTGATAAATTATCGAAACTATTAAATTCTCAAGTGTTTAATTTTGACAAGACCAGTTTCGCAAGTGAAATTGAAAGTTCGCAAATCTACAAGCGAAAATTTGCGAGATACATATTATTAAAATTGGATTATCTACACAGTGGCAATCAGCAAAAGTGGAATACTCCAGCCCAAATTAGTATAGAACATATTATGCCGCAAAATCCTTCAACAGGAAGCCAGTGGGTAAAAGATTTCACTTCTATTGACAGAGAAAATTGGACAAATCGATTAGGCAATTTAGTTTTAATAAGTAGGATAAAAAATACTTCGTTGGGCAACTTAGATTATATCCAAAAAAAGAAGAAATATTTTGATACTAAAATGGACGTCTTTCCAAATTCCTTAAAAATAATTCAAAGTCCCGTTTGGGATTTGAAAACTTTGGAGAATAATCATAAAAGGGTTATAACAATGATCAAAAAGTATTACGAAGTATAGACACTTTTCATTCTAGTCATAATTCAAATACATTTTAAGAGAGGTATAAATCTTACACCATTAAATATATCTTATGTTATAATTTGAGTGACAATCTTTTTACCACCAAAGTACTCTTAGAAATATTGCTATAACATTTTTTAAATCCTCTGCTAGTTATTGAAAATCATTTAATTAGGTGATGATAGAAATTTTAGCGCCTTTTTTGCTAGAGTCGGAGCATGGTGTTTTTGATATTTGCAGTTGCACTAAACCGGCAGCTATGAATAACAACCACAAGGAGCAGATAGCGTTCCTGAAAAAGAAAATCGACCTGGGCTTCAGGGGTAACGACCTGTTTGCCGTATTCAAAGAGAAATTTAAACTAAGCAAGCGCACGTTCGAGGAGCGCGCGGCCACCGCGCGCTTGCAGATGGGTACCGGTGGCGGCAGGCCAGTGAACTGGGTGCTGCTGAACTTTGAGCATAGTGCCGGGGCGGGTGAAAATACCGCAGCTGATGCTACCGCAAAAGTACTGCAGCAAACAGCTTCTGCAACACCGCAACAAACAACGGAAGCTGAACTGAAAAACTACCGCAGCGAAAGAACCGAAAAAGTACCGCAGCAGAATGCCGAAAAAGTACCGCAACAAAAGGTGTTGCGCCCAACTATGGTAACTGCCGCGCAGGAGGTGACGGCTGCGGCTGAGAACCTGCTGTGCATGGAGGTGTTGAGCGTGGAGGAGTGCCTCTTGATGTTGAGCAGATTTGCGATGGGGCAGTATGTACGTGCGAGGCACTTTAGCTGTGGTGGTGAGGTGGTGGAGGTGCAGGAGACACCGCCGTTTACTGCGAGGAGGAGTGCTGTGATGGCGATATTGAAGTATCATGAAGCGGTGGCGAAGGCTGCCGGCACACCTGAATGGGATGACCCCAGCAGGTATGTAACTATGAGTACTGAAGAGCTATTTAATATGAGTACAGAACGCATTGGTGAATTCTCCCTTGAACTGCATAGAAGAAGAGAAGAGATACAAAACAAACGATAACCCACACGCAGCATTTGGCCTACTTATTTTTCTCGCCTTACTTTTTGTCTTGACATGGAAGTTGAATTAACCCATACCAGTAATTTGTTTATCGCATTTTTCGGCTGCAACTACGTCAGATTTTCTTGCCAGAGCCATTTCACTATGACTGCAAAAATCTTTCTTGTTTCGCTCGAAAAAATTGCAGATAAACATTCTTACAATATGGATTAACTCAACTTCAAGTAACCAAAAAGTCAAGGCCGGCTTCCTTGTCTAAGGCTGAACGATTGACGTGCTTTTTCCTAAAACTTTTTAAACTCGCCATATCAGTAAGCGCATAGCTCTATGCCGTGCCTTGGGCTCTACAGAAAAAGTTTATTAACGGAAAAACCACACAATCGTTCGAGCCACCAAGGAAGCAACGTCCCCCGGGCCGATATAGCGAAGTAAACCCGTTCATCATGCAACAACAAACATCATCCATACAAGATAAAAAGATACCCATACTGGGTATTTATATGCATTGGTTCCGAAAAGGAGAAACCAGATTTATCTATGAAACGCAAAGAGGATTGAATGCCCGCCAGCGGGAAGCGCTGGAGTACCTGACGAAC
>DLGO01000155.1 GCA_002482725.1 Bacteroidetes bacterium UBA7692
AGTTTTAAGGGTATCTTTTTGCGCGTACCGTATCCAATTGATAATTGCTGACACATGAAGCAAAATCGGGATTTCCGTATAACAGAATTTCGGCAAACCCGCTGTCAATAGGAATAAACTGCGCCCTTGCCTGTACAGAGCAACAGCATACCAACAAGGCCAGAAAACCCGATAAGCAGATGCGCTTCAGATTGTTGTAAGGTTCGTTTTTCATAATAGAAGAATATAAAAGTGAATAATATTTCCTGTTGACAGTACAAATCTGCCATAAGGATGCACCTGAAACAAGCATAAAATTGTCATTTTGTGTAGCAATATTATTTAGCGACACTCATTCCAAAGTATATTCAAACCGAAATTCAAAACAGTAAACACAACAGTATCCTGCTTTAAATAATCCGCATAAAAACCTACTTTTGTGTAACAGAAATGAATAACTCAAAGCTCGCCTCACTCTTATTATCGCTCCAAAAGCCCGAATTTAAGGAACTAAAAACCTGGATGAAGGTGCATGCCGCCCATAAAGAGGAGATGCTGCTGTTTTCTTACCTGGCAGATATATACCCTGATATGCAGGGCAAAAAAATGGAAAAAGAAATCGTATTCGCTAAGCTATGGCCCGGGCAGGAATATGATGATAACAAAATGCGCCACCTGCAGAGTGTGCTTACAGGACACCTGGAGCAATTCATCATCCACACCTTGCATGCCGACGCATACCACGAGCATTTTACGCTGCTGAAACACTACCGTATGCGTGGCATGGATAAATACTTTGAACAGCAGCTCGCACTAGTGCGCAAAAAGCTGGAACAGGAAAAAGTACAGGATAGCCAATACTACCACCACCACATGCTGGCAGATGAGGAGTACAACAAGTACATAAAAGGCAAGCAAAAGCGGACACTGGAGCCCAACATACAGAGCCTGTCGGATAATCTTGACCACTACTATATCATCAATAAGCTGGCAGTATATGCAGAGGCGCTAAACTACCAAAACATAATAAAAACCAACTACGACATAGCGTTGATTGAGCCTTTGCTACAGGAAATAGCTACCTCGGAAAAGTTTGATATACCGGTGATAAAAACACGGTACGTAGCTGTGCAAACCCTGCTGGACAATGAAAATGAGCAGCACTTCCACGACCTGAAGAATCTGCTGTACACCCATGCAGCTGTATTGAACCGCAATGAGGCAAATGACCTGAACACCCTGGCGCGCAACTATTGCATAAACCGTATCAACAAGGGGCATGGTAAATTTGCACGCGACTTGTTTGAGCTGTACCAGCTGGAGATAAAAGCAATACAGCCGGGCAGCAACTATGAGCTATCGCCGGCAGTGTACAAGAACGCAGTAACACTGGCATTTAACCTAAAGGAAACTGAGTGGGCCCACAATTTCATAGAGCAATACTCTCCTCTACTTCCTCCAGCACAACAAGCGCCCAACTATAGCTTCAACATGGCGCGGTACCATTTTACCCACAGGCAATACAGCGATGTAATAGAGCTACTGAGCCGCATGGAGTACAATGATCTGTTTATGATGCTAAGCGCAAAAATACTGCTACTGAAAACCTACTACGAACTGAATGAGGCAGGGCCGTTTGAATCGCTGGTACACAGCTTCCGTAGCATGCTGAAGAATAAATCCTCTATAGGCTACTACCATGCCAACTATACCAACTTTTTAAAGCTGGCCGACAAACTTTTCACCAAAGGCCGGGTCAATAAACCTATGCGCATGAAGCTGCTAATACAAATAGAAAACACAAAGGCTTTGGCAGAAAAGGAGTGGCTGCTAGAGAAGGCTAAGGTGTAGCAATAACCAAAACACAGACCAATAATAAACATGCTTGTTAAACGCATAGGGACTTGCTTGACAGCTGCGAAAAACTTTAAGCAGATAACTATGGAAACCTACCACATAGGAATGTGCTGATTAAAAGGCTGTAAATAGAGTAGGCTGTTTATCGCATTAAGGTAATGCTACCCTTCACCTCCTTGCCTACTCCCCTATGGCCGGAGAGCGGTGAATAGCTGAGGTAGTAAACAAATACATCGGGAAGCTGTAAGTTGCCTTTGTAGAAACCATCCCATGACTGGTCTATATCTGTCCCTTCCCAAACTTTTTCGCCCCAGCGGTTGAAGATGCGCAGGTAGTTTAGCCTGATGCAGCTACCGAATACCTGAAAGCGGTCGTTGGCACCATCATTGTTTGGCGAGAATACATTTGGAACATAAACAGTGCCATCGCAATCATCTAGTGTAATAAGGATGGAATCTAAAGACATGCACTGATTAGTATCTGTAACAGCAACCGATATCCATGATGATTCTGTAATAGTAGCGATAGGGTTAGCAATATTGGTAGCACTCAAAGCAGCATCCGAATGCCACGTATAAGAGACAGGTTGTGTGCCAGCAGCAGAAAGGTGCAATGTATCACCGGAGAAAACCTGAACAGCAGAAGCTGTTATCTGCACCACAGGATTGGTATATACAGTAACCTGAATGCTAAGCATACTATCGCAACCAGAGGTAGGTATGGCATAGGTAAAGAAGCCCGCCTCCGTAAACATATGACCCGCCACACTCCTGCTTTCGCCTTCGCAGAAGCTAATGGCGATTGTATCGCGCTTGATTTCATTTACCGTAAGGTTGAGTATATGGATACTGTCGCAGCCGGCGGTGGCAAATGTATCGCGGTAGACACCTGTAGATGTATAAGTATTGGCACCTATGGTAACACTCTCTCCTGCACAAATACTTTGAGATACAGAAACTGTTTTAGCATTGCCTACGATGAGGTTAAGTATATGAATACTATCGCAGCCTGTAGTGGCAAACGTATCGCGGTAGATACCTGTGGTGGTATAGGTATGCGCGCCAATTGTTACGCTCTGTCCAATGCAGATACTTTGAACCACAGAATCACCCTTGGCAATAGCAACTGAAAGATTGAGTATATGAATGCTATCGCAGCCTGCGGTGGCAAAAGTATCGCGGTAAATACCCGTGGCTGCATAGGTATTGGCACCTACGGTAATGCTTTGACCGAAGCAGATGCTTGCAGCTATAGAATCCCTTTTCACATTGCTGACCGTGAGGTTGAGTATATGTATGCTATCGCAGCCCGGAGTGGGGAATGTATCGCGGTATATGCCCGTGGCAGTATAGGTATTGGCACCTACAGTAATGCTCTGCCCAAAGCAGATAGACTGTGCTACAGAGTCCGTTTTGGCGCCTGCCACTGTGAGGTTGATTATATGGATACTATCGCAGTTTGCCGTAGCAAACGTATCGCGGTAGATACCCGTGGCAGTATAGGTATTGGCACCTACAGTAATGCTTTGCCCGGTACAAATCCTTTGCACAATAGAATCTGTTTTGGCACCCCCAACGGTTAGGTTCAATATATGGATGCTATCGCAGTTTGCTGTAGCCAGGGTATCACGGTAAATACCTGTGGCAGTATAGGTATGCGGACCCACGGTTACACTTTGCCCGAAGCAGATAGATTGCGCTACAGAGGCAGTTTTTGGTTGTGACACTGTCAGGTTGAGTATATGGATGCTATCGCAGTTTGCTGTTGCAATGGTATCGCGGTATATGCCCGTGGCATTGTAGGTATGTGTACCAACCGTAACGCTTTGCCCGAAGCAAATTGTTTGTGCTACGGAGTCTTTTTTGGCGGCTGATACCCTAAGGTTAAGCACATGGATGCTATCGCAGTGTGCTGTGGCAAAAGTATCGCGATAGATACCGGTGGCAGTATAGGTATGCGTGCCTATGGTGATGCTTTGTCCGGGGCAGATGGTTTGTGCCACAGAGTCATAAGCAGGAACAGAAACCAGCAAGTTGAATGCCACAATACTATCGCAGGTTGGCGTAGGAATAGTATCATAATAAATACCGGACTGCGAGTAGGTATTACCAGCAAATGTGGCCGACTGGCCCGGACAGATAGTATCGAACAGGTTGGTACGGCTATTGCTCACCAGCATATGGGTTGTATAAAATGTATCACTACAATTGTTGACGTTTACGATTTTGCTCACCAGATATACACCATAGTCGGCAGGCAATACTGGACTAATACGAAGGGAATCCCCTGTAAATTTAGTACCGTTTGGCCTTGTCCAAACATACGTGGCATAGGGAGAGTGCTGCGCTACAAGCGTAGCAGTATTACCCACACAGGAGGAGCCAACCTCCGCAATCTGCTGAAAAGATAAAGTATCTACGGAGAAGGTAAACGTGCGCGCAAAGCCACATGTGTCGCTGATACGCGCTGTGTAAGAACCCGGCCGTGTAAAAGTGAAAAAGTTGAAAGACTGTACGGGGTATACTTCAGGGCCGCTGAGAATCTCATATTGATAGGGTGCCACACCGGTAGTGCTGTCGGGCAGCAGGCCAACGTTTACGGTGCCGTTGCATTTTATCTGTACTGCATAGCTAATCTTTGGTAATTGGTATGGTACTACTACCACCGTATCGTATATCTTGCTGCAAGCCAGGGTGGGGCTTATCTGATCGAAGTTGTGGTAGCGGTTTATTTCGTGCTCCAGGACATAAGTACCGGGATTGAGGTTAGAGAACGTAGCTGAATCTGATGTAATGCTATCTATGGCAACTGGCGAGCCCAATGGATACAGGCGCATAAAGTCCTGCATAGTATAGTTCCTGCTCCGGTGTATTACATATTGTATCTTGCTTTGGCCGGGGCAGCCCCTTATGGGCTTGCTGCTGAAATGGTACGATACTACATCCGATGTTTCTATATTAAAAGTATCCTCTTTGAAATGGCCGCAACTGTCCTCTACGCGGTACCTGTAGTTTCCGGGGCTGAGACCACCTACCCCAAAACAAACCTCGTTTGAAGAATAGCCCGAGCAGTGATTTTTTAGAAATACATTATAAGGATATGTGAGTGGGTCGTTGTGCTCAAAGTATGGCTTGGTGCTATGGCTGGTAGGCGGCCCGGAAATAATGGTTAGAGTGGTAGTGGCAAAGGAATAGTTATAGCAATGTATCTCGACAGTAGTAGTTGAATCCAGACAGGCATCGGCATTTTTGGACAAGGATACACTAACAGGCGCCAATGTAGGAGTGGTAAAATACTGGTCTGAAAAATGACCACAGCCATCGGTAACCGTCATGCGATAGGTGTGATTGAACTCCAGGAAATAATTGGTGGGTGAGTAATAGGTTTGATTTGAGTAAAACACTGAAGAGTCCACCAACACATTGCCTGCTGTAACATCCCATACCTTGAAAGTGATAGGCGGCGTAAAGCTGGTACGGGAGTAATAGTTGCTGCCTAAGGTGAAGCCTGCTCGCACCTTTGGCACACACGAGTCGGTGGTAGGGTAAAACTCAACACGGGCACCCCAGTTATCTATATAATGGCTCTTGAAAACTGTTTCGCCACAGGCATTGGTGACAGTGATATAGCCACTCTCCCCCAGGTGCACACCAGGCACTGTATCGGTAAAATAATAGACCACCGCTGAAGGTACTATTACCGGATTGAAAGTGTCGTTTTTAACCACGTTACCAAGATGGACGCTTATATAAAACGGAGGCGACCAGTAGCCATTTGAAGTCCAGATAAGAAAACTGAGGACATCAGTATCGCAGGCGATCATGTTATTGGAAATAGGGTCGGAAACTGTAAAGCTGGAAATAGGATTGGTAAGTGTAACGTATCGGGTAGCAAAGCTCTGGCATGAATCGGAAAGGCGTATCATGTAATCGCCACCGGGCAGGTTGTCGAAAGTATCGCTTGACTGGGTAACTGTGGCACCGCTGTTGGTATTGGTTATCTGCCAGGTGTATGGCGGGCGGCCCGAACCTGATTGTAAGTTGCCGAATACCTTTCCCGTAGCAGAGCCGGGGCAAATAGGATTAGCGAAGGTTGGCGCAACATCCGGGAATGTATAGTTGCCGGTGATGGTAGCAGGTACAATGGCAGTATCGTTGGAAAAGTTTGTAATCATTACCTCATAGCTACCTACAGGCAGGCCTGCAAAATAACTCCCGCTTTGTACGGGCCTGATATCCGGACCGGAAACGATAGCATACAACATGGAAGAAGGGCTGGTGGCAATGATGAGGATGGTGCCATCATTTGCGCAATGGCTTTCGGTAGTTTGTACCGAGCCAACGGTGATAGCGGCAGACAAGCCTGCCACCACAAACTGCAACACCAGCAACAAGAAGAATTTAACCAGAGCACCTACTTTCATTGATACAAATATACGGTGTGGCACAGGGCCTGTTTTGGAGAGTTTATAGTTTCGTACATGTTCAAGGGTATAAATTATCTCATTTTTTAGCTTTATGAAAATATTATTTTGTACAGGTTCAGAGATATTTATTGCGTATACAACCTGCATCTACTACAGATGAAATATAAAGCAGGTTGGCTGCATTAGTGGGTTTTACAGCTGAATGCATTACCACACCTATAAGGAAAGCCTAAAGAACCCCAAGATTACCCTGCCTGCGCAAGTGCAGCATAAACAGGTGCGCGCAAGCCTGCGCGTCTGACAGGGCATCGTGGTGGTTCAGCGGTATGCGGTACTGGCGGCACAGCTCGGCCAGACGGTTATTGTATAGCTTGTAGGTGCAGTGCGTATCGTATTTTGGCAAGGGCAGCTTATAGTATTCCAGGGTTTGTTGCAGGCAGCTGTTGTCGAAAGCCATGTTGTGCGCCACCAGCTGCTGCCCCGTAATAAAAGGCTCTATATGGTGCCATACCCTATTGAAGGTAGGCATGTTGGCCGTTTTGTAAGGCGCTATGCCGTGTACCTCGGTATTCTTTGGCGAATACTGGTTGCCCGGTGGCTGCACCAACAGGTCGAATTTGTTGGTGATGGCGCCATTTTCCACACGAATAAGACCTATCTGGCAAATGCTCCAGCGCTTGCCCTGCGCTGTTTCAAAGTCTATGGCCGTAAAGGTGTGTGAACTGAGCATGTATTCCGTTTATAGGCTGCAATGATATTGTGTAAACCGCGGATATGGTAATTATAAAGAAATAGAAAACGTATTACTCCCTGAGCAAAGCGCTTTCATTGAGGTGCGCTTGTATACTAAACTATTGTATAAACTGTGATAGTAATTATCAAAAATGATAAATAGCCTGATTGCATGGTCAAGAGAATCACAACGATACTTTGCCAGAAAAGATAGAAAAGCCCCTGCTACTCAGTTTCCATGGCATATTTTGCACCTTCATATAACTGCTTAGCTTCTATTTCCTGTGCCAGTATAGTGGCAAAAAACAGATAGCCGGTTGACTTATAATGGCCGTCTTTTGGCCAATACAACGAAGCATAATCAACGCCTTCGCCCTCCATTTTTTTAAGTTTGTCATACAAGTCAATAACATGCAGATCTTTCTGTGAAGCTAATTTTGCAGCCAATGGTTGCAATGGAAATTCACCCTTTTCCAATTCGGGCTGCATAGGGTGCAACACCACTAACAATCTGAAGCTATGCCGGGTGCTCAACTTCAAATACTCATTCCTGATACACAGGAATATTTTATCCATGGCCCTGCGCTTCTCATTCTCATACTCGTCTGGTGTCAGCAGCAGCCAGTTTGTTTTGTATGCGCCATGCATAAATGCCCTGGTGATATATGAAAACTGGTAAATATAGCCCCACCACGGCACACGCTTATCAGTAACGTATGAATCAGGAGTACCCCCGTTTTTAATGATATCAGTGATATCTGTACTATTGAGGGACAGCACCACCAGTTTAGGCTTTAGGGGTAATAATAAGCGGTTGAAAATATGGTACTCCGAAATAACATCCCCTCCGCATATCCCGCCATTGATGCACTGCACATTTGCCCCGGCCTTATTATTCACTTTCAAAATCTCCTGTAGCAATGCAGTCCAGGTAGAGTCACCGGGTGTACCGGAGCCTTCTGTATATGAATCACCCAAAGTAATTACATTGAACAAATCTGTGGAAGTATCAGGCTCTGCGCCCCTTAGCCCTAGCGAATTATATTGGTGGAGATATGAAAACTCTTCCTTTTCCTGAATCTCGTGATGGTGTGCCGGATAGTTGGTAAGCTCGGGATACTCTGCCTTCAGGACATATTTCCTCAATACATAATTTATACCATGGGTGCCATAGGGCAATGAATAAAAGAAGTTGCCCTGTAGCTCATGCTTTTGTAAACCGACCCGGAAAACATACCTAAGCAACAATTCACCGGTATACAGGCAAGAAAAAAAAACGATGAAAGACAGGCACAAATTTTTGCCAAGGGCCTGTGCCCGGCTTAGCCTGGAAAAAATATATAGGGGAATGCATATCAGCAAGCCATAAACCACAGTGGTAAGTAGTATGGAAGATATACCAAAGCATCCCAACACCAGGTTGGTAATAATGAATAGTGACAATAATGCATATGCCGGGTATTTCAACATAATGAACTAATGTAGTAAAGATTTTTTTCTTTATTAATTTTTGTAATAGTTAAAGACTTAAAAATCATATAGCGCTGAAAAATGCCAGCCAATGGCATCGCCCTACTTGTCCATCTTCTCGGTTAGCGATTTTAAAATATTCAACTTATCTATGATCAGCAGGAATATAAATATGGTAAGTGACACAGCAAGCACTGCAATAACGATAAGGGTAAAATACTTGATAGTCCACTCCAGGGCAACCTTAACCCGGTGAATTATAGAAATGTTCTTTTCGGCAGCACCTTCATAGAGAGAAAGCTTTACGGTGCAGAATTCATTTTCGGTATCGAAGTTGCCGAGCTCCACTCCCATTTCCTGCAGCTTCTCCTCTACTTCCAGTATCTTTTCATTGAGTGAGATAAAGTCTGTAATCTGCCCACCTTTTGACTTAAGCTCATTGAGCGAGCGCAGGGTATTTTCTATAGAAACCTTTTTGGCATTTAGCTGCCTGTATTCATTGGTCTTGTCTACCTTTGTTATTTCGGTGGCCTTCACTATTCCTATCTTTTGAATATCGATATAGAAAGAGTCGAACAGCTCAGGATTGACACCAATAAGGAGGTGAAGCTGCCTGCTGCCCTTTTGCCCCAGCTTCTGCTCGTACTGGATAACCGCGTTGTACCCCTTGGTTTTAGATTTTATGAGCTTATCGTCCTGTTCAAACTCGGCTGTTTTGGTTTTGATGGAGGCTGTTTTCTCAAACTTCTGGCTGGACGATGCAGAGGGCTGTGCCAACTGCACATCCATACCCTTAGAAAATTTTTCGGAAGCATAGTTTTTGCGGACATTGCCCAGGCTGCTGAAAAAATCGCTACCAAAATCTGTGGAGCGACCAGCATCCTTTGCCACATAGCCATAGATAATGCGGAATATAAAAAGCAAAATGAACAGTGCCAAAAACCAGCGGGAGGTGCGCCAGAATCTTGATTTAAAGGTAGATGCCATGTTTGGGTAGTTTGTGTGATTAAACGTAATGCTTTCTTTTTTAATGTGCAGGTAGTGGGCGATAACCTTATCTTTATCACTATGGATTCAGCAATAACGCCTAAGCAAGTTTCGCAGTATCTACTAACGCTTGGCATACAAGTGCCGGCAACCTTTATCTGGTATTATTTTCCATCGGTAAGTCTGCTCCTGTCCTTCCTGTTTTTTCCGTTGCTGTTTGGTACCACTTCGTTATTGGTAAAAGATAAAATCCTGACACGCGTTTTTGTGCTTCAATGTCTGCTTATTGTGCTGCTAAGCAGCTATTTGGGGCAGAGCCATGCGACTGATCAGGTAGGACGATATCTGGCAAATCTCAATTTTCATGCAACATTAATTGCCTCGTCGCTAACGCTATACGGCATAGTGCGGCGTGTAAAAGCTGAGAATAATATACAGTACCAAAATGTGGCGGACTTGCTACTAGTAGGGGTTGGTAGTGGTGTGGTTTATTTGATTTATGTCCTGTTTATTAAGGTTGGGGAGGGATAGGATTTGTTAGAATGCCAAACAGAGTTGCGGAGTAATTAACTAAACTATAATTCCCATTATCGAGAACAGCTGAATTTAATATTTAATTCCTGCAATAGTTCAAAATCGTTCATCCACCTCACACCCATATTCTCACATACATTTGGAATTCTAATCTTTAAAGAATTCAACGCTGTTATTTTTTCTTCCTTTGTTACTACAATAGCGTTCTCATTAATTGCGTGGGCTATCACCCACGGATCAGCTAAGGATCTAGATTTGGTATTATCCACTAAATTTTTATGCGCCGGATCGTGAGCATATATTTTTTGCAGACAGGTTGTTACAGGACCTGTAATTTTTCTTATAGGTATATTGCTATTCTTTAGCCATTTTGACAAATCATCTTCGGTTCTAATAATTTCTTCGTAAACCACTTCAGGAATGAAAATTATCTCTTGCTTCCCTAAGTCATTGAGAATATTCCAATAATCAGGACATAATCTCGGAGAATAATACTTTTGCCATGATTGAATCAACACATTGGCATCTAAACAATAGTTGTTTTCAATCATACTCATCGATATAGTTGTGCTTCTAATTTTTGAAACTTATTTACCTGAACATTTAATAGATTACTAGCCAATGTTGGTTCTATAAATCCTCCACGAAATGCATCTAGTACTGTTTGTGTAAATAATCTACCATTCCTATTTAACTGTAATAGGAAATAATTTGGCCCGCCGGGTTTCTCATTTTCCTTTTGTCTAGCCTTTTTTTCTGCTTCTCTTCTTAAATATTCAGTAAAATCAATATCCGCTTGCCTTTTAAGCTTTTGATACATAGACGGGGTAATTATCCTCAAATTCAATGCTCTAACTAACAAGGCAAATGAACTTACACCTAAAGATTTAGCAGCTTTAAAAACAGAACTTGCATTATCAAAAGTAGCAGTTCCATAGCTAAACATAGTTTCTTTGGGCATCAATGCATTTGCCGCCACCTCATTACAAAACAATTCAACAGGATGTGATTTATTCTTATCCTTTGCTTCAGGTTCTATATCATTTGATATTCCTGATTCAGCAATCCAAATATGCGCCAGTTCGTGAACAAGAGTAAATAATTGTGGTGCATTCCAATCATCTGAATTTATGAAAACAAAAGGCGCATAATAATCTGCCATTGCAAATCCCTGCAACTCCTCAGAATCTAACCTAAGTCTAGAATGTATAAAACTTGTTCTAGAAACAAAAATACCATTCTCTTCAGCAGCATCAATCCATTCTTTTATAGGATTTTCTGTTCGATAGTCTTTTGGATTAATCCGTAGTACCTTTAATATGTTTTGCGCAACAGATTCTGGATTACTGCTAATATTAAATTGTCCCACAAAAGGTAATTTTCGCTCTTCATTTTCAGAATATACCTCACTCAACCAAGATTGTTTTTGTTGAACCTCACGTATAATAAAGACTGATGAAGTCGTTAATTCCTTAGAATCCCTTTTTCTAAAATCTTGAAGTGGCTGAAAATCTCTTGGAATCTCTGGAAGAAAAAACAAAGCAAAAGATCTTTTATATGCCTTTGCCAACGTTTGAGCTTGTCTAATAGTGGGTTGGCTTAAGCCATCTTCCCATTCCTTTAATTTATCGGGCGAAACAGAAACCTTCGTAGCAGCTATCTCCACGCTCATTCGGGCCGATTCTCTCGCCCATTTCAACACATTTGGAGTTATATATGCTTTATCTGCCATTCAATTACAAAAATACTATTTAATAACTAAAATTAATTTCACTTTCTAACTAATGTATTTTAACCACTCAGATCTATTAATATACAAACATAGCATACCATCCTATTCTTCAAACTCAAACACCTTGTCCAACAAGTCAGTTGCAGCAAATGTATCCATTCCATCATACCTTGATCCCTTATCCACAATAGTTACAAAGCCGAACCACAGAAAAAACCTGTAAAAAGCCCGGGTTCCATAGCACCTGAAAAAGTCCTCAGAAAGTTCCGGTGGGTGGTGCTTAGAAACGAAAGCTTTTACCGGGACTGCCTTAAAATAGTGTTGGGCATAGAAATGGGTAAATCGGGGTTCGCTGCCAAACTTATGCAACAGGAATGCAGAGAAAGCCCAACCGATTTGGCCTACAAACTCATCGGGGTACCCATCATTGAAGCACCAACTGAATTTTGAAGTGAATGCTTTGAAAAACTCCTGAAACAGCTGCTGCCTTTTTGCAGGTTGTAGCAACACTGCGGCTTTTTTTGTCAATGAAAGTTTCCCATTGGCTTTTTTTGCCAATCCTGCCAGGTCCACCGCATGCCTTGCACTCATGATAGATATACAATCTTCTTCCCTATGGAGTTTTATCAGCCCACTTTCAATATGTTCATCAGGTAAGAAATTTTTGGCGTATACCTCTACCATTACTTTTTTTGGCAATGCACCCTTGGGCGTCAGCTTTATGAGCTTTTCCCTTTCTATAATTTTCAGGTACTCCTCTGCAATCCTGAAGAGCGGAATGCGGTCAAGAGTAGCATCATCAATATCCCTGAATTGTACCGGTGAATTTTCTCCAAAAGGCTGATACAAGAGTTCATCAAACTCATTTGGCGTAAACCCTAATAAGTCTTCGAGCGGTGTATTATTGCTTAACAAAATCTGTGCTTCGATATCTTCCTGCTTCATCTAACAATATTGCTTTAAAGAGTGTAAAATAGGAAGCAAATTGGAATTAAGAATTTTTGGGTAGCCTACATTGTTTTCATTTTCAAAGCAGTACGTTAAAATGGCTGCGTTGTGGATATTTTAAGCTTGGTTTTCTGAGAGGTTTTACATATATTTAAACCAGCTCTTTGATGTTTAAGCCACCACTGCAAGTAGGTATTTACAGATTTATTACAATGCAGTTTAGCAATAAGAGTAAATGCTTGTGATAATTTTTACCGCAAAAAGCATTGTAGCCCTACCTGCAAAAGTACCGCAGCATTTACCGCAGCTAAAGAGTTTCTTTTTACCGCAAAAAAAGCTTGTAAAACCACCGCAAAAGAAATACCGCAACTAAATCTTGCATATGATTGATAACCAGTCGGTAAGAAGAAAAATTTACCGCAGATAAAAGAAAAGAAAATACCGCAACGCATGACTGTAAACCTAACGCAGTATTTAACTCTTGAAACAGCTGATTTTTACCGCAGGTCGATGTAGCTGATTTTACCGCAAGGAATACCGCAACTAATATGCGCTAACCTGCAAATACATAAAGAAAGCAAATGAAGTGCGGTTATATGGCCGCTAAAGCATATTTTTACCTTTGAATTTTTAAGCAAAGTGATGATAACAAAAGAGGCCGTTTTAGAAGCCCTGAAACATGTGGATGACCCGGATATAAAGAAAGACCTGGTATCGCTGAACATGATAAAAGATGTGGAGATAGCAGGAACATCGGTAAGGTTTACCGTGATGCTGACTACCCCTGCCTGCCCGCTGAAAGAGAAGATAAAGAACGACTGCATAAATGCCATAAAGCAATATGTACCCGAGGCGCAGGATATAAACGTGATAATGGATGCAGCCGTAACCAGCATGCGCAATGCAGGTATAAATGTGCTACCGAATGTGAAGAATATAATATGCGTGGCATCGGGTAAAGGCGGTGTAGGCAAAAGCACCGTGAGCGTAAACCTGGCACTGACGCTGGCGCAGCAAGGTGCAAAAGTGGGATTGATAGATGCCGATATACATGGCCCATCGATACCGACCATGCTTGGCGTAAAAGGACAAAAGCCCGAAGTACGCCTGATAAAGGATAAGCACTACATAGTGCCGCTGGAGGCGCACGGCATAAAGCTACTGAGCATAGGATTGCTGGTAGACGACCGCCAGGCCATAGTATGGCGCGGACCAATGGTGACATCGGCGCTAAGGCAATTTGTAAACGACTGCCTGTGGGGCAAGCTGGACTACCTGGTGGTAGACATGCCGCCGGGAACAGGCGATGTGCACCTGACCATGGCACAGACGATGAACGTAACAGGGGCAGTAATAGTAACTACTCCACAGGAAGTAGCACTGGCAGATGCGCGCAAAGCTTTGAGCATGTTTCGTCTGGAGAGCATCAACGTGCCTATAATAGGCATAGTGCAGAACATGGCCTACTTTACCCCGGAAGAGCTGCCCAATAACAAGTACTACATATTTGGCAAAGACGGTGGTAAGCAACTGGCAGAGGAATACGAAGTGCCGCTACTGGGCGAGCTGCCACTGGTGCAGAGCATACGCGAGGGAGGCGATGCGGGGCTGCCTGTAATGTTAAATGACAACGCACCTGAATCTATTAAAGAAGCTTTTCAACAGATAGCGATAAACGCAGCACAACAGATTGCCATAAGAAATGCTACATTCGCTCCTGCTACAAACGAAGTATTAGCTTAGAATATTATGACAGCAACAGAAACAGACATATTGAGCAGAGTGGAGGCCAGCCTCGACACCATGCGCCCATACCTGGTACACGACGGCGGCAACGTAGAAGTTCTGGAAATAACAGAGGATATGGAGGTACGCGTTCGTTTGGTAGGCGCATGCAGCACCTGCCCTACCAGCTTCATGACCATGAAAGCAGGTATAGAAACAGCTGTAAAGCAGTCGGTACCGGAAATACGCAGCGTAGTGGCTGTTTAAGCCCTCTAATACCTATCACAAGCAGCTGATTTTCAGCCAGAAAAGTAATTTTAACGGTGAATGTGTTTTGATTGACCCTGATATCAAATATTAGTTCATTTTTCTATTGGAATACCGCCTAAATCTTCTATTTTTGCGGCTCCCAAAAAATAAACAGGTCAAATGGTAGTAACAGATGTGAAATTGTTTTCAGGAACTAACTCGCGCTACCTGGCCGACGAAATTGCCGACTTTTATGGTCAGCCGTTGGGCAAGATGGACGTTCTTAAATTTAGTGACGGAGAAATACAACCGGAAATAAAGGAATCTGTACGCGGATCTTTCGTTTTCATTATCCAGAATACCAACGCCCCCGGCGATAACCTTCTGGAGCTACTGATGATGATAGATGCGGTAAAACGCGCCAGTGCAGATTACATAACAGCGGTGATACCGTATTTCGGGTATGCGCGCCAGGACAGGAAAGACCGTCCGCGTGTAGGCATAGGCGCCAAGCTGGTAGCCAACCTATTGACAGCAGCCGGTGCAGACCGTATAATGACAATGGATTTGCACGCAGGACAGATACAGGGCTTTTTTGATATCCCTGTAGACCACCTGAACAGCTCGGCTATCATTCTTCCATACATCCAAAAGAATAAATGGACGAACCTGTGCTTTGCTTCGCCGGATGTAGGCAGCGTAAAACGCACCCGCATCTATGCACAGTACTTTAACGCAGATATGGTTATATGCGACAAGTACCGTAAAAAGGCAAACGAAATAGCGGAAATGACCCTGATAGGAAGTGTAGAAGGTAAAGATGTAGTGCTTGTAGACGATATGATAGATACAGGAGGTACTCTTTGCAATGCGGCACAGCTGATAATGGACAAGGGAGCAAAGAGCGTTCGCGCTATATGTACCCACCCGGTACTAAGCGGCAAGGCTTACGAAAACATAGAGAAATCTGCGTTGAGCGAGCTGATAGTGACAAACACACTGCCGATAGAAGCTGAGAAGTCGTCAAAGATAAAAGTATTGCCTGTGGGTAAGCTTTTTGCGCAGGCAATAAGGAATGCACACGAGCATAAGAGCATCAACTCATTATTTATAACCCCAAGTGTATAAGACCACTTAGATAAACAGTTAACAATTTAAACAAAATAAACAATGCAAACTATTGTTGTAAAAGGTACGGCAAGAACCGATTTAGGTAAGAAGGCTACCCGTACCCTGCGCGGGGCAGGACTAATCCCTTGCAACTTGTACGGTGGAGAAACTAACGTGAACTTCCAGGCACCGGCAAGCGAATTCCGTAAATTGATCTACACAAGCGACTTTAACATCGCAAGCGTAGAAGTAGACGGAAAAACATATTCTGCAATCGTGAAAGACATACAGTTCGATCCGGTTAAAGACCATGTAACACACATCGACTTTCAGGAGTTGGTACCAGGCAAAGAAGTGAAAATAAGCTTGCCAATACGCCTGATAGGCACACCAAAAGGTGCTGCTATGGGGGGTAAACTAGAGCAAACATTGAAACGCCTGCCTGTATTGGCTAAACCGGAAGATCTGGTAACAGCTGTAGAGGTAAACGTAGAAGATGTAGACCTTGGTGGTATCAAACGTATAAAAGATATACAGTTGGGCAACATCAAAGCTTTGTTGGCCAATGCAATGCCGGTAGTTCGTATGGGCGTGCCACGTGCTGCTAAAGAAGCTGCTGCTGCAGAAGCTAAAAAGAAATAAGAACTCAGTTCTTAAATTTATACAAGGAAGGGTCGGCAAATGCCGACCCTTTTTTAGTTTAAACCGGATAACCGTATTCCTTTAATCACCGATAGGTAAACTCTATTTTCCTTAACCACTAAATTTACAAATCAGATACTTAAAAATTGTAGCAGGACTAATAGTCCAGGCGCATGATATCCTGCGTGAGCAATGGATTAGGCAATATAGCCCGCTCCCCTACCGTGCCTCCGCTAACACCAAAGGGCATGAGGTTATTAAAATGGAAATTGGGATAGTAAAACGCCCCAAGCTCCACATAGTCGATACCAAGACCCACATTGCGCAGCTTGATACCTGCGCCTACTGCAGTTTGCAGGTTGCCGTTGCTCATATCATTCAGGGCACCCCTGGCAGTAACTACAAAGTCGGCGCTAAAGAATACGGCAGAACTGAAGCCCAGGACCTTTTTGGAAAAGTAGAAGTCGCTTTCGAGATTGACAGAAATCAGCTGAGAGCCACGGATAACAGGCTGGTACAAACCACGCAGGCCTTGCTGGCTCAGCACATAAAAGTCGTTGCCCGCAGGGCGCAATATGCCTACCAAGGCCAAGGTGCGGACAAACTGGCGAAAGGATGATTTGCCAATAGATACAGGCTTGCTGAAAAGCTCATTTCGCCAGCTGATGTGCAATTGGTTAACGTTTTTTTTGTTGTAAAAGAAGCCATGGGAAATTTCGGTATTCCAGTAGCCGGCATTGTCGAAGTACACGCCATAGTTGAAGCGGACGCCCGTGAAAAAGCGGTTGGTATAAAACTCATTGAGCTGGTAGCCAAATGTAAGCAAGGCATTTGGGCCTTTCGGCAGGTACTCCGGCTTGCCGAGGTAGTACACGTTCATATCCTTGTAATAGTCGTAGCGGACCAGGCCAAGGCCAAGGATAAAGTTGGTAGTATTGATATACTGGTAAATGTTGTCGGAACTGATGATAAAAGGCCGGTTGAAATAGTGGGTAGTATTGATGCGCGTGCTTACCAGCAGCCGCCAGCCAACGGAATCCACATCCCGGTCGGCGCGAAATGGGTGCAGATAAGCAAGCCAAAAGTTACCATCCAGCGAGGTAAGGGGAAACTCCTTCAGGCTATCGCCTGTATTGGACACGTTGACCAACTGCTCTTTACCAAAACGGGTGGTATAGTTGCCTGCAAGCCTGGTTTCGCTGGAAAAGAACTCCCGGACAACGCCAATGGATACTTCACGCCGCTTGGGCTGGTAGAACCCTGCAAGCTGCGCACTGACCTGCGAACGCTTGATATTGTTATAAGTATAGCTGCCGAATACCGAGTAATAATTGCGGACATTGAGTATAGCGGCAGCACCTATGGAAAATGTTTGCGGTACGCCAAACAGATTGATGAAGTTGAGGCTGGTAGCAATACTATTGCCCCTGAAAGCCGTTTGAACATTGACCGTAAAGCGGTCCTGAACCACCACCAATACATCTACCTTGTTGGTACCTGTATCGGGCAGTACAGAGAAGCGGATATTCTTGAAAATAGCTTTTTCCCAAAGGAGACGCTCACTATCGAATATGAGCCTGGGCTTGAAGGTATCGTTCTCTTTGAACTGGAGGTAGTCGCGCACCACCCACTCACGGGTGGCTATGTGCGCCTTGTTGGCGTTCTGCTGAAATTTTTTGGTAGCGCTTTTGGTCAGGTTATTTACATCGAAACCATAAGGCTTAAGGATAACCACTATCACCTGGTCTATGATGCGCCCCTTGTATTTGTTATATACTTTAGTATTTTCATTGGGTTTGGCGGCTTTGGTATCCACAAAGCTTAGCTTGGAGAATCCCTCACCTGTTTTGATGGCGATCTCCTCTATGGTCAGCTTATGGCGCACAGAGTCCTTCTTTGCCTGGGCAAAGCCTGATAATACGCTACACATAGCCACGATGAGGAATAAAGCTCTCTGCACTTCGCTAATATATAATTCTTTGTGGCTGCCAAACCAATACTTTGGGAATAGAACACGTAGGACCCTATTAAGTTGCGCATTACCGCAACTAAAAACCCTTTTACCTAAATAGTCGTAAATGAATAAGAAATACGCATAAATTTTATTATAATGCATGCGTATAGCGTTTAATTAATAGTCCCATTTAATAATGCTTTTGTATTTCGGCTTATTCCTTTTGACAGCCCTGGTGCTGTTTGTAGCAGTCATGTATGTGCTCATCTTTGTTCGCGAAAAGAAAAGAGTCAGGCGAGAGTTTGACCCTGAGTATGAAAAGAAACGCGCAGAGCATTACCCCCCTCCCTTTCCCAATGGCTGGTTTAGCCTATGCAGCTCGGATAGTGTAAAGAAAGGGCAGGTAATAGAGGTGGATGCTTTTGGAGAAAAGTTTGCCGTGTTCCGTGGCGAGGATGGAAAAGTGGGCGTAATGGATGTGTACTGCCCGCACCTGAATGCAAACCTGGCAGGTGCCAAGGTACAGGGCAACTCCCTGGTGTGCCCCTTCCACGGATGGGAGTTTAACCGCGAGGGAAAATGCGACCATATACCCTATTGCGATAAGATGCCGCAAAACGCTGCTGCGCGCTCATGGACATTTAAAGAAACATGGGGGCTAGTGCTGGTATGGTACCATGCAGAAAATGAGCCACCAAGCTGGGAAACCGATGGGGAAATACCTGAACTGGACACTTATAAGTTCCATACCAAAACAGAGGATATACTACGCATACACCTACAGGACTTTGCTGAGAATGGCGCCGACTTTGCGCATTTCGGTTTTGTACATAACCTGCTGACCATACCTATTGCCAATAGGTTTATAGATGTGCGCCATACCGTAAACATAGATTTCTACGAAGGCGAACGCAGGCATACGGCATCATTTACCGACCAGGCAGACCTGGTATGGAAAAAAAGCCGTGAAGAGATACCACATGCAGGCGGTAATGCAGTAGTAACATTTTACGGGCCGGGTTTCCTGGTGTTCCGGTTTACTACCAAGATAGGCAAAATGCTATTGGTAAAGACCTTCACCCCGCTTGGCCCATTGAAAGTACGCATGAATGACTACATCTATGCACCCAAAGGCACATTCCCGTTATCTATAAAGTACCTGATGAACGAGGCAGGAGCGCAGTTTCATGATGATATTAATATATGGGAAAGGAAAAACTTTGCCATAAGGCCGATGCTGGTAAAAGGCGATGGCCCTATCATGAAAATGAGGACATGGTACAGCCAGTTTTACAGCGATAAGAACAATGCTATAAAAGGTTTGACCAAACCTGCGATGACAGCTGAAAATAATTGATCTGTACCTGTTTAATACATTTATTCAAACCAAAAAGCCAAGCATCCCATTTAAGCATGAATAAGGCATTCTTTTTTATCCTGCTATTGATTAGCACATTCAACATTGCAAAAGCGCAGGATAAATTCTGCAGGATATGGTATACCGGAGAGCGCCTATCAAAAGTACAGATGTATAAAGGCACCGATGGCAAATACCACGGAAAACTGGTTTGGATAAAAGATGGATTTAAAGATGGGAAACCACTGATAGATACCAAAAACCCGGATAAGAGCAGGCGCGACAAGCCGTGGTTGGGGTTACAGATAGTATTTGGGCTGGAGAAAATATCGGAAACAGAGTTTGTGAACGGCAAGGTATATGATCCAAGCAAGGGCAATTATTACAATTGCAAAATAACTGTGATGCCAAACAATACACTGGACCTGAGGGGCTATATCCTGGGGCTGCAGTTCCTGGGCAGAACAACAACCTGGTGGCTTGCAGAAGAATCTGCAGCACCTGCAACACCTGCCAGCACGTCTACGGGCAAATAGGATTTAACGGGGAAAGCTAAGGCAGAATACTGTGCCTGTCGGGTGATTGGCATGAAGCGTGATGCTGCCATTGTATATCTGCACAAACCGCTTAACAATGTATAGACCCAGGCCTGTGCCTTTTGCACGCCGCGTTTCTTCGCTTCCTATGCGGTAAAATTTCTCGAATACTTTGGTGCGCTCCGATTCAGGTATACCAACGCCTTCATCTTTTATTTCCAGCAAAAGCTGTCCGCCTTCTTCCCTTAGGTAAACATACACGTTGGTATTATCGGCAGAGTACTTAATGGCATTCTCCAAAAGATTGATAAAAATGGACGAGAAGCCAACAGGATCGGTGTTCATATATAGGTTCTCTTCGGCCTCTACGTGTATGGCAATTCCTTTTTTATTATTGGAGAGACGGGCAGCCAACGCTTCTATCATCTCACTCACATTGATTTCCTCGAAGCCTAGCCCATGCTCGTCGCGTTCGATTTTAGCAGCAAAAAGAATATTGTTTACCAAAGCCTCCAAGCGGTCGGAGTCTGCTATGGAGTTGTGTATGAGCCTGTCCTTTTTATCGGCAGGCAGATTGGGATTGGAGAAAGTCTGCAATGCCGCCTTTATACTGGATAAAGGTGACTTCAGCTCATGGGTAATGGACAGCAGAAAATTCTTTTGCTGCTCGGCCAGCGCTACCTCGCGTGCAAATACACGCAAGACGAGCATTAATCCGACACAAAGCATGACTACAAACACGCCGCCCTCTGCAACTATCATAAAGCGTTGGCGGTTATACTTTGCATCCATCTTTATGTACTCTTCCGTGGTATTAAAAGCGGGCTTATTTTCCAATTGGTAACGGATAGTATTGAGCTCTACCATTTCGTTGTAGGCAGCCTCATTTTTATCGTACAGCAGGTACGCCCACCACAGGGCGAAAGCTACGGCATAAGCAAACACCACGTAAAACGTAGTAAAGGGACTGGAAAAGGTGCGCAAAAACTTCATGATATATATTGCCTGAGCATAAATATACGCAGCCCTGCATTTAAAAACGGTGATAAATGGTTTATGACAGTTCTTTTACATTAGGTATTTATCCACCCGGCTACAGAATTCAGGTATTTTTTGACCGCATAAAAAATATAAATTGCGGGTCGAATCATAAACGACACCAATACAGGTTATGGCAAAACAACAGGAAAAACCAAATCCGATAAAACAGAAAATAGCCGAGGTACTGACGCCATTGCTACCGGAATCGCTGGCAAAAAAGATATTTCTGGGGCTTGCAGCCATTTCGCTGATAACGATGGTTTACCTGAGTAAAGACTATGGTATAACGGGAGATGAAAACTACCACCGTGTGTACGGGCATCACGTACTGGATTTTTATACTAGCCTGGGGAAAGACACCACGGCTATTACGGCATATGGCGACCCGGATTCACTGATGCGCTACTATGGCGGCTTCTATGATGGCACAGCCAGCTTTTTAGCATTAAAGGTGTTTAAAAACAGCGATGAGTGGCGTGTGCGCCATGCGTGGAATGCCACACTGGGCTGGGTAGGCATGGTAGCTGTAGGGCTGATAGTAGCAGAGATAGCCGGATGGCAGGCCGCATTGATCGCCTTTCTGTTTATGGTGCTGTCGCCGAGGTTCTTTGGCGAGAGCATGAACAACCCAAAGGATATACCAATGGCTACGGGCTATATGCTCTCGTACCTGTTCATCATCCGGTTCCTGAAAAGCATAGATAACCCCTCGTGGAAAACGGCCATATTCCTGGGGTTGAGTATAGGCATGACCATGGGTATACGTATAGGCGGATTGCTGCTTATCCCTTACTTCCTTTTGTTCTATGGGTTGTACTTCGTGTACAATTACGGATTTGCCACAACGCTGAGCGTGGATGGATTTAAAAAACATGTAGTACCAACACTGAAGTATGTGGTGGTAGCTGTGGTTATTTCCTACTTCTTCTCCCTGCTGTTCTGGCCATTTGGTTTGGTGAAGCCATTTACCAACCCATTTATAACGCTGGAGTACATGAGCAAATTCCCTGTAACGATACGCATACTGTTCGAAGGGGAATCCATCTCCTCTACCGAAGTGCCATGGTACTATATACCGAAATGGTTTATGATCAGCACGCCGCTGTTTGGCCTGATAGGGCTTGCAGCATCGTTCTTTATCTTAGGAAATTATAAGCGCAACGGTAAGCTGCTGCTTATCGCTTTCATATACTTCACGCTGGTATTCCCTGTGGCTTATGTGGTGTATAAAAAGAGTGCATTGTATGACACTATGCGCCACTTCTTTTTTGTGTACCCAAGCATCATTATCCTGGCGGCGCTGGCTTTCGATTACTTCATTAATAAATACCAGAAAAATGCCAAGTACATCATTGCAGGTGTGCTGGTAGTATTGCTGCTATTGCCCGGCAGGTTCATGTTTGCCAACCACCCGAACGAATATGTGTACTTCAACGAACTGATAGGTGGTGCAGAGGGCGCTTATGGCAACTACGAGATGGACTACTACATGAACTCTGTGCACCAGTGCGATGAATGGATAAAGAAAAATGAGAAGCTGGAAAGGAAGCCCGATGGCAGCAAAATAAAGATAATGAGCACGGCTATCGCCCCTGTTTATTTTGACTTTTTGGCCGACTCTGCAAAAATAGAAACGCGCTACACCAGATACTACGAAAGGATAGATAAGGATGCTGATTATTTTGTATTCTATTCCCGGTTTATAGACAGGCAACAGCTATTGAACAAAACATGGCCACCTGAGCAGGCTGTATTTGTAACGTATGTAGACGGCATCCCGCTATCGTGCGTGATAAAGCGCACCGACAGGATGGACTATGAGGGATTCCAGGCATTGCAGAAAGGCGACTACGCTACTGCGCTGCAAAAATTCCAGGCATACGTACAGAAGTACCCGCAGAACGAAACAGCACTATTGTACCTGGGTATAGCCTATGCGCAAACAGGGCAAATAGACAATGCTATAGCTGCGGTGCAGGCATCGCTGAACATATATGGCAACAATGGCTATGCGGCGAACCTGATGAACCAGCTATACGCTGCCAAACAACAGCGCTAGTATGAACAGGCAGTATGGCTTGATTGGCTTTCCGTTGTCACATTCTTTCTCGGCAAAGTATTTTGAAGAGAAGTTTGCCACCCAGGGAATTACTGATTGCAGGTATGAACTGTTTCCGATAGAACATGCCGCTCAACTGCCAGGCCTGGTAGCGCGCAATCCTGAATTATTGGGGTTGAATGTTACCATACCACACAAGGAAGCCGTAATGCCACTACTACAGGAAACAGATGAAACAGCCGCACTGATAGGTGCTGTAAACTGCATAAAGATATGGCGCAACCCAGATGGCACTCCACTGCTCAAAGGTTTCAATACAGACTATATAGGCTTTAAAGAATCGCTGGAGCCACTGCTGCAGGCGAATCACCATTCGGCTTTAGTATTAGGTTCAGGCGGAGCATCCAAGGCGGTAAAGTATGCACTAACACACCTTGGCATAGAGTATAAAAGCGTATCACGCAGCGGGGACGATAGCTGCCTGGGCTATGCGGATATAGACGCAGGAGTACTGGAGCATTATAGCATTATCATCAACACTACACCGCTGGGTACCTACCCCGATGAAGGCAGCTCCCCTCCTATCCCATACCACTTACTAAGCAGCAAACATTTGCTATACGACCTGGTATATAACCCGGCGGAAACCGTGTTTCTGGTAAAAGGGAAAGCACAAGGTGCTACCGTAAAAAACGGATTGGAAATGCTGGTGATACAGGCCGAGGAAAGCTGGAAAATATGGCAGGAGTAGATTAAACTATCCGGCATTACTTATTACTTTCAATACTCGGAATACCCTTTGCCATGAACACTGAATCAGTACATAAAGAACAGCCTCTGCTAAATGAAGACTTGCTTAAGTACGCTATGTTGCTGGCAGAACAGGGAAAATTTTACGATGAGATACGATCGACTTTAGCAGCAAAAGGACACAGCCCCGAAGCAATACACAAGGTGATAGAGGAAATAAAATACCCTACACCGGTAATAGAAGACAGAGAGTCAATAATAGCTGAAATAATCTCCGCTTATTTTTGGTTCCTAAGGGGCGTAGCACTTGCCGTTGTGATTTATTCGCTGAAGGACACCATCGACCTTGGCGGAGGTTATTTTACTGCTTTTGGCTTAATGTTTTACGGGACTCTAAAAATTGGACAAATTATATTCAGGTAATATGAGCAATCAAAGTATAGTATCAAGCATAGAAAAGCTACTGGCAGAACTGGATGCCACTACTGATAAAATGGTGGTGATAGCGAACGTAAAGGAAATTGTGGACCTGTTCCGGCAGCTGCAGTTTCCGGACGATAAGCAAATAGAAATGGCAGCCTGTACCGTTGCTTTTATAGACCCGCTAAAGGATTACCTGACTGAAAGGATAAGCGACCAACCCACGGCCAACAGCAGGGGTTTTGTGAATGTGGGATACCATGCGCTATCTTCGATTGTGAAAACGTTTTAAGGCTATTCTGCTGAAATTAATCAACCTGAAATCATCCTAAATATGGAATATACCAACATCTTCACAGGCATACATTCTGTAATTTTCCTTTTCCCTGCATTATTTATCCTTGCAGCTTTTTTTCTAATGGTGAAGCCTCCTAAAAGCATCAACTCCATATATGGCTACCGCACAGGAATATCCATGAAGAATCAGAAGAACTGGGATTATGCCAACAAGCTGGCTCCTGTGGCGATGCTTATTACAGGTATTGTAGTTTTCCTGCTTGGCTTGCTATTGGCGCAGGTTGGCCTTGCTGAGCACATTTTTGCCTTGCTACTGATAGGAAGCATGATTGCCTGCTCCCTAATTATGATTACCGTAATAGAATGGGAAACCGGCAATTTTGATAAGAAGCAATCCTGATACAGACCCAATTAAAAGCCTACATTAATGGTGTAAGCCCCGCTAACATCCACCAATACTTTGTACCCGCCATCGACCGCAAGCAGCTCTTTCAGCGATGCGTTGGCACCTGAAATTACCGGAGCGCCAAAACCTGCAGGCACCCAAAGCTCAGTAACACCACTGCCGCCTGCTGTAGCATCCAGGTGCATAGTCCCATCATCCGAATTGGAGGTAAGTGCCGTTGGCATACCGAAAATAGCATTGGGCCTGCTGCGGCTCAGCACCTTCAGGTACGGCTCATTTACCTTGCCTGTAAAATTACCGGATGCATCCAGTTCTATCAGGTGCAGGGAGGTGGAGCTATAAGTATTGCCATCCCAGCTGATACCGTGCGGGTCGCCCGGAGCCTGTGCCCACTGCCACCAGGTAGATGAGCCAAAGTTTTGGTCTTCCACAACGCCAAATCTCTTCACCTTCTGCACGTCGGTAGCAGGGTCGCCAAAATAGCCCCATTCACCAATCAGCATAGGAGCCTTGTAATCGGCCGTAAAGTTTTTTACGATGTCATAACCCTGCTCCAGTGTGAACGGCAGTGTACCGATTGATTCAAAGTAATGATGTGGTGAAGAAGCAATATTGCCATCTGTGGTAAAATTCGGGTCCGGCCTGCCTATGTACCCGTTTCCATCCCAGGTAATGGAGTTTTCTACAAAAACAATATGCTTTTTTCCGTTGACACCTTCTGCACTGCGGATAGCAGTTACCAGCCGCCCGTAGTAAGCCGACAATTTGGAAACCTCGGCACCTGCAGGTGACTTATAGCCTAGGCCAGGCTCATTGAGCAGGTCATAACCCAGCACATTTGAATTATCGGCAGTAGCGCTTACCAGGTGCTGCCAGGCTTTGATACAATGCGATTGTATATCATCTGTGTTGTCCCAGAAATTCTGGAAAGCATGAACCACCGCAGAGGATTTTTCCCTTGACCCACCCGAGCAGGTAGACTCCCCGTCTGTGATAGTAGCCCACTCAGGCGCGCCATCCCACCCTTTGTTGGGGGTAGCGCAGGAAACACCCGCCGGGGTAGCTATATACTTGCCCCATGCATCCTGGTGCATATCCAGCATTACATAAATATCGTACTTAGCCGCTTCCTGTATCACCTGTTTTATCCGCTGTATATATGCTTCGTTGTACACCCCTTTCTGCGGTTCCAGGCTGCTCCAGCTAAACAAGAGGCGGATACAGTTGAAGCCATAAGACGACATCATCTTTATATCCTGCCCGCTATAAGCCTTGGTGGCCGGAAGGGATGGATTTGCCTGCCAGTAATCGCCCAATACATTGTAGTTGACACCGCGCAAAATCATGAAGCGCCCCTGGTTGTCGTAGAAGCCGGGATTTGTACCACGGCTGGCAGTAAGCACTTTGCTATTGTCTACTACAGCATCCTTTTTACATGCGCTTAGCGAGCAAGACAATACAATTGCGATAAGAAAAAAAATGGTACAATTCAGTTTCATGGGAGCTTATACTGTTTGGTGAATGTGCGGATTAAATGTAGGTTATTTTGGATACTTGCCCATACTATAAGAATATATAGGTGGTAAAAAGATGTACCACCAAAAAGAGGTGCAAAAAAAGGCCAATAACATTTTTTACAAACCCTCTATTATACCTGATAATCATAGTAGTTAGCATGGCGGCTGCATTTTCGCGCCTTTTTTGCTAGAGATTTAGTACGTAGGAATATATACTTGTGGTGCACTAAACCAGCAACTATGAGTAAATAATCGGATTACAATAAACAACCCAAAATATATTGCTCAAGCTAGTGGATTGATAGAGATATTGTCTCCGGCGGCACGTTGCCGAACGGGTCTGGAGACGCGACAAATCGCGTCTCTACCTGAATACTAACACAACAAATTCATGGAATGAATACATCTGAAACTCTATCTAAAAATGGAGGCAACTTATGAGGGTGTCCGATAAGTTTAAAGCGATATGGCCCGGGCGCAGGCACAAGCACCGCTAAGCTAATGCCTGCGTCAGAAATTTAACCCACGAAAAAACCACCATCAAAATGAGTTTGGAATGTACAATCAAAAAACAACGGAGATGACGTTGAAAAAGACCATCAATATGAAGGGAAAAAATATCAATCAAAACGCTTTTGGTAAGACCATCAAATCAACCATTAAAAACAAAGAAAAGACACCATCAAAATGAGCCTGATATGTACCATCAAAAAACAACGTAGGTACCGTTGAAAAAGACCATCAATATTGTGGAGGAGAAAAGCAATCAAAAAGGATGTATAAATACCATCAAAATTCAGTGTTCAAACCATGAAAAAATACCATCAAAATGAGTCTGGCATGTACCATCAAAAAACAACGGACCAGTCGTTGAAAAGACCATCAATAAATGGTAGTTCCGGAAGATAATTTCATAGCTTGAAACTTAAATTAGTGAATATGTCGCATGCGCGACAAATAATGTTATTTGACAGATTGTTTAACAGATGCCTGAGTAACCCAAGGGAGTTTCAGGCAACCTAATACAAACGGGAATTTAATGTCTGAATCGTGTTTTGTGAGGACAAGAACCACGGGTAAAAATACAGTACCTGAAATAAGTCCCTATTCATCATCCACCAGAAACAAAGCTTCTTTCAGCTCGTTGCCTGCATGTGTATCTTTTGCGGCTGTGGCCGCTGCTATGCCTTTGCGGTATATATCTATGGCCTCAGCTATAAATCCTTGCGCCTCTTTTAGCTTACCGTAGTGGTAGTATGTAGGTACGTAGGCAGCATACTTATCCAGCAGCAGCTCGTAGTATTCCGTGGCTTTGGTGGTATCCTCCGCCTTGGCATACTCCTGCGCCAGGGCAAACTTTACAAACGGGTCGTCTGCACGCAGCGTCTCCATGGCCAGTAGCTTCTCCAGGCGTATATTGCTCATGCTACACGCTTAGTTTGTCCATTACTATTTTGTTGGTCAGCTTAGGGTCGGCCTTGCCTTTGCTGGCTTTCATCACCTCGCCTACAAACATGCCCAGCAAGCCTGTTTTACCGGACTTGTACTCGGCCACCTTTTCAGGGTATTTGGCAAGCACCTCATCTACCAGCCCTTCTATCAGGCCGGAGTCCGAAGATTGTATCAGGTTCAGTTCCTCTGCTATCTGCAGTGGTGTTTTGGTAGGGCTTTCTACCATTACAGGCAGTATTTTAGTAGAGGCTACACCGAAGTTGGTTTTGCCTTCATCTATCAGCTGTATCAATGCTGCCAGTTGTGCAGGCACCAGGGCAAACTGCTCCAGCTCCTGCCCTTTTTCATTCAGGAAGTTTTTCACAGGACCCAGCATCAGGTTAGCTGCCGCCTTGTAGTTTTTGGTTTCACCCAGCAGGTGGTTGAAGTAGTCGGCCGTGTACTTATCATCGCTCAGCAGGCGCGCATCATATTCCGAAAGGCCATACACATTCATGTACTCGTCTTTCAGCACTGTCGATAGCTTAGGCATGGCGCTGCGCACGGCAGCTATGTATTCCTCTGTTATAATGATAGGTGGCAGGTCCGGCTCGGGAAAGTAACGGTAGTCATGCGCATGCTCCTTGCTGCGCTGTGTCAGGGTATTGCCCTTCACCGCATCAAAGCCGCGCGTCTCCTGTGCCAGTGTTTCGCCATTTTCCATGGCATCTACCTGGCGCATAAATTCGAACTCTATGGCGCGCTTCACATTGCGCATACTGTTCATGTTCTTCACCTCGCTGCGCGGGTTCAGCCCTGTGCTGCCTTTCAGGCGCACCGACACGTTGGCATCGCAGCGCATGCTGCCCTCTTCCATATTGCCATCGCATATCTCCAGGTAGCGCAGCAGCTTGCGCACTTCGGCCAGGTAGGCCATAGCCTCATCGCCACTACGGATATCCGGCTCGCTCACTATCTCTATCAGCGGCACTCCGGCGCGGTTCAGGTCTACCAGCGTAAAGAACGGGTCTATATCGTGTATGCTTTTACCGGCATCCTCTTCCATGTGTATGCGGGTCAGGCGCACGCTTTTCTTTTCGCCATTCAGCTCAAACTCTATGCTGCCATCGGTGCATATCGGTGTTTTGTCCTGTGTTATCTGGTAGCCCTTTGGCAAGTCGGCATAGAAGTAGTTTTTACGGGCAAACTGGTTCTCTTCGCGTATCACCGAGTTGGTGGCCAGACCCATTTTCACGGCAAACTCCACAGCGGTTTTATTCACCACAGGCAAGGTGCCCGGGTGGCCAAGGCTCAGCGGGCTTACCTGTGTATTGGGCGCTGCGCCAAACTCCGCGGAGTCACCACAATACATTTTACTTTTGGTAGAAAGCTGCGCATGCACCTCCAACCCTACTATCACTTCGTACTTATCGTATTTGCTATCCATTGATACTCTTCAATCGCTTTATAAAAATTAAACGTGGAACCGGGTATAAAACAGCCCCAAATGTACAGGAAATCAGGACTAAAACCTGCTATTGGCATATTTTAGAATCCAAACTTCCCTAAAAAAGAACAACCGCATCTGTTGATGCGGTTGCCCTGTATAGTTTGGAAACAGCGCTGACCGCCGCCCCGGATATTAAAACCTGTCTACACCAGCAAAGTGGAAAGACGCTTCGATAGCCGCGTTTTCGTCGCTGTCGCTACCGTGGATAGCGTTGCGCTCGATACCTGCAGCATATAGTTTGCGGATAGTACCTTCTTCAGCATTTGCCGGGTTGGTAGCACCTATCAGCTTACGGAAATCTTCTACTGCATTGTCTTTTACCAATACTGCAGCTATGATAGGGCCTTCAGTCATAAAGGTTACCAGCTCCCTGAAGAAACCGCGCTCGCTGTGTACTGCGTAAAACTCCTCTGCTTTCTCTGTAGAAAGTTGGGTTAGTTTCAATGCCTGGATTTTGAATCCTGCTGCTATAATCTGATCTAAGATTTTACCTGTGTGTCCGTCTGCTACTGCATCCGGCTTTAACATTGTAAATGTGATATTGCTTGCCATGTTGTTTGTTTAATTGTTTTTAGCGGGCGCAAAAGTACATTTCCTGCGCCATTTTTCCGCATTAATTTTAGGCGACTGCTATGCTTCAGGACTCTTTCTGCTTGAAAACGGGTGTTTTATTGGCCTCGGTAATGAAGTTCAAAATGTCTTCTTTACCCTTTTTACGCTCCGATGTGGTTACGAATATATGTGGCAGCTCCTCCCAGGATTCCAGCAATTGCGACTGAAAAGCGTCAATATTCTTCTGTATCTCGGGGCTATTGCGCTTATCGGCTTTGGTAAACACTATGGCAAATGGCAGCGAGCGCTCCCCCATAAAGTTGATAAACTCCATATCCAGCTTTTGTGGCGGTACACGCGAATCAATCAGCAGGAATACATATTGCAGCTGTTCGCGCTTATCGGCATAGTTTTCTATCATTTTCTGCCATTTTTCGCGCATTGTACGCGATATTTTGGCAAAACCATAGCCCGGCAAATCTACCAGGTGCCACTTTTTGTTAATCAGGTAGTAGTTCAGCGTTTGGGTTTTACCGGGTGTTACGCTCACCTTGGCAAGTGCCTTCCTATCGCATATATAGTTGATCAGCGAGCTTTTACCCACATTTGACCTGCCTATAAAGGCATACTCCGGTATCATTTCCTGTGGGCAGGCCGGCAGGGTTACAAAGCTGCCCATATAGTCTGCGTGCGTTATTATCATAGGGCGAAAATAACAACTTAGGCATCTTTAACTATAAACCTTTATACATATATGCTGTTTGATATAATCTTCACGCATATTTGCATTCCAATGTCAACTACAGTAACACCATATAACGACGCCTCTAAAACCAAGAAAGAGCAGGTAGAGCAAATGTTCGACAACATTGCCCACCGCTACGACTTCCTGAACCACCTACTGAGCGCAGGTATAGACAGGAGCTGGCGAAAAAATGCCGTAAAGCATATAGGTGAAATAAAGCCTAAGCAGATACTGGATGTAGCTACCGGCACGGGCGACTTCGCTTTTGAAAGCTTATCGCTGAACCCCGATAAAATAGTAGGGTTCGATATAAGCGAGGGCATGCTGAACGTAGGCCGCCAAAAGGCAATAGAGAGCAAAACCGATAAAATAGTGGAGTTTGTAAAGGGCGATTCAGAGGGAATGCCTTTTGCTACCGATACATTTGATGCCATAACTGTTGGTTTTGGCGTCAGGAACTTTGAGCACCTGGAGGTGGGACTGAAAGAAATGCTGCGCGTAATGAAGCCAAACGGCCGTGTAGCGATACTGGAAGTAAGCCAGCCGCACAATGCGTTGGTGCGCTTTTTCTATAGCATTTACTTTACCTACGTATTGCCTACCGTAGGCAAGCTATTCTCCAAAGATGCACGCGCCTATAGTTATTTACCCGAATCGGTAAAGGCTTTTCCGCAGGGGCAGGCATTTGTAGACATACTGAAAAAGGTGGGTTATAAGAACATAGTTTGGACACCGCTGACACTCGGAACCTGTGCCATGTACACTGCTGAAAAATAATTCCGTTTATTTGCGTTTAAGAAGACAATGAAATCCATTCAGGCTAAAATTACCGCGCTACTGTTTTTTGTGTTTGTTGCCATAGCGGCACAGGCACAGTTCAACGTACACGAGCTGGGCAAAAAAGCCATCTACTTTGGTATCAGCATAGGCGGCAATGTGCAGGATTTCACGGCCATACACAAGCCTTTCAGCGCTCAAAATGATAGTATCCGGTCTTACCGCGCTAAAATAGGCCCGGGCTTTACACTGGGTATCATTGGCAACTACCAGTTCCACCGCTACTTTGACCTGCGCTTTATCCCTGCACTTACCTTTTCGGATAAAAACCTGGAGTATGTGCTGAAGAGCAAAAACACAGTAGTAAAGAAAACGGTATCCTCCATTTACCTCGACTTTCCTGTGCTGATACGCTATAAGTCGGAGCCCATCAAGGATTTCAGGATATATGTACTGGCAGGCATGCGCTACTCATTTGACCTGGCGAGTAACCAAAAGACCCGCAAGGCAGACGACCTGATAAAACTGGGCCGACACGATGTGGCCGTAGAGTATGGAGTGGGCTTCATGGTGTACTTCCCGTACTTTATCCTCAGCCCGGAGTTCAAAATGAGCCATGGCATATTGAATATACATAAACCCACAGACGGTCTTATCTACTCGCGGGTTATAGACAAGCTCTTCTCGCGGGCATTTACCCTTACGATTAATCTGGAGGGGTAGTTTCTGTATTTTTTTACCGGCATACTTAATCTGATAAAGAGCCTTTATCCTAAACAGCTAGTTCCCATAATGCAAAGAGGCTGCTGCGATTATCGCAGCAGCCTCTTTGCAAGCCATTACAGCCGATATTACATGTTCAGAGCCCTGTTGTCAGTTGCCATCAAACAAGCCTCTTTAAACGCTTCTGTGTAGGTCGGGTGCGGATGGCTCATGCGGGATATATCCTCGGCACTGGCGCGGTATTCCATAGCTACTACGCCCTCTATGATAAGGTCGGCAGCACGTGCGCCTATTATGTGTACACCCAGTATCTCATCCGTTGTTTTATCTGCCAGTACTTTTACAAAGCCATCCAGGTCCATACTCGCACGGGCACGGCCCAATGCGCGGAAAGGGAACTTACCTACTTTGTACTCAACTCCTTTCGTTTTGAGCTCTGCCTCGGTAGCGCCTACGCTTGCCGCCTCCGGCCATGTGTAAGCTACACCCGGTATCAGGTTGTAGTTGATGTGTGGTTTTTGTCCTGCTATGTATTCAGCTACCAGAGCACCTTCCTCCTCTGCTTTGTGTGCCAGCATCGCGCCGCGTATCACGTCGCCTATGGCAAATATGCCCGGTACATTAGTTTCCAGGTGGTCGTTCACAGCAATCCTGCCGCGCTCATCCAGTTGCACGCCGGCCTTGTCAAGGCCCAAGCCTTCGGTATATGGCGCACGGCCCACAGCTACCAGGCAATAGTCACCTTTAAACTCCAGCTTTTCGCCTTCTTTGGTTTCTGCTGTTACAGTTACTTCTTTGCCCTTTACAATGGCACCTGTTACTTTGGTACCCAACTTGAACTCCAAACCTTCTTTGCGCAGTACCCTTAGCATTTCGCGGCTGATGTCCTCGTCCATGCTCGGCACTATTTTATCCAAAAATTCTAGTACAGTTACTTTTGAACCGATACGAGCAAACACGCTGCCCAGCTCTACTCCTATGATACCACCACCTATAATGATGATGTGCTTAGGTTGCTCGGTAAGTGCCAATGCTTCGGTAGAGGTAATGATACGCTTTTTGTCTACCTTTATAAAAGGCAGCTGCGTAGGTTTTGAGCCTGTAGCTATTATTGTTTTCTCTGCTTCTATCTGTTGCTTCTCGCCTTTGCTGTTGGTTATCTCTATGGAGTTCTTAGAAAGGAAAGATGCTGTACCATAAAAGGTATCTATTTTATTCTTTTTCATCAGGAAGGCAATACCATCGTTGTTTGCCTTTACCACACCGCTTTTGCGGTCGTACATCTGCTTAAAGTTGACCTTGATTTCCTTTATCTCGATACCGTGGTCTTTGAAACGGTGCGTAGCATTATGGTACTGCTCGCTGCTATCCAGCAATGCCTTGGATGGGATACAGCCCACATTGGTACAGGTGCCACCCAGCACATCGTACTTCTCTATTATTGCTGTTTTGAAACCCAACTGCGCACTACGTATTGCAGCTATATAACCACCCGGCCCCGAGCCGATAACTACTACCTGATAACTTGCCATTTTGCTTTGAATTTTTTGTTGTTTGGTAAGGTAAAACGATTTCCCTACCGTTTAGTTGCATGCGAAAATACGGGTTCGCCAATATTTTAGGCAATTAAATTAACAAAGGTGGGTGGTTATTTGAAAAATTGGGAAAAGACGTAATATCCGTAATCAAAATAGCTACCCAATACTTGAAACTATGCATGTCAATTTGAGGAAAATGGTATTTCCCGGCATAAAAAAACCGGAACCCTTTTCAGGTATTCCGGCTCCGACTATGACACACAAAAAGTTTAGTCGGAGCCAGAATAC
>DLGO01000046.1:0-7928 GCA_002482725.1 Bacteroidetes bacterium UBA7692
TGTAGGTGGTCAGGCAGTCGATGCTTTTGAATGCATTTGCCCTTACAGGAATGTGTGAAAGTTCAACTTCCAGCTCGGGTATCCCGTTGCTGATAAGGTCTTTTACTTCTGCTTCGCGTATCATATTGTGTTGCTTTGGCAGCAGTATGCCAAACGAAATGCCACGAAAGCTTCAATACGCACTATGGCGTTATAATAAATTGATTAACAAAGGATTAATACTTTAACGGGAGTAGATGGCATCATGAAAATGATACAGCGATACTATCATTATGATAGGGTTATTCTCATTATGAGAATTATTCCAGCTTATACTCTTTCAGTTTGCGGTATAGGGTAGCCAAACCAATGTCCAGCAGCCGCGCCGTTTCGGCCTTGTTGTTTTGGGTGTAATTCAGCACTTTTTGTATGTGCAGCTTTTCTACACTGGCTATAGAAAAAGCAGACATGGAATTCCCCTGAGATGCCTCTGCGTACTGAAACTCCTGCGGAAGGCTGTTAACGGTTAACTCAGTCGAACTTTCCAGAATTACGCAGCGCTCTATCACATTCTTTAGTTCGCGTATATTGCCGTTCCATAGGTGCTTTTTCAGGGCATCTATAAACTCAGCAGTCGGCTGCTTGGGTTGCTGATTGGTCTTTATGGCAAAGGTGCTTGCGTAGAATTTTACCAGTGGTTCTATATCTGCCACACGCTCGCGCAGTGCAGGCAGCTTTATCTGGAATACCGATAAGCGGTAGAAAAGATCCTGACGGAAATGCCCAGCTTCAATTTCCTTTTGCAGGTCGCGGTTGGTCGCGGCTATTATGCGTACATCTACTTTAGTGCTTTTGCTTTCACCCACTTTTATAAACTCGCCCGTCTCCAGCACGCGCAGCAGTTTTGCCTGCAGATCGTGCGCCATTTCGCCCACTTCATCCAAAAAAATAGTGCCATTGTGTGCTTCTTCAAACAAGCCACGCTTATCCTTCATTGCTCCGGTAAACGCCCCAGCCTTATGGCCAAACATTTCGCTTTCCAGCAGGTCTTTGCTAAAGGCAGAGCAGTTGATGGCCACAAAGTGCTGGCTGCTCCTGTTGCTTGCGTGGTGTATCGCCTGGGCAAATACTTCCTTGCCCGTTCCTGTTTCACCTGTCAGCAATACGGTAGCATCGGTTGGGGCTACTTTTCTTGCCAGCTCTATGGCTGCCAGTATGGGCTTCGATTTGCCGATAATGCCCTCGAAAGAATATTTGGCGCCCAACTGCTTTTCCAGTTGCTTTACCCTGCGCGAAAGCTCTGCCTTCTCCAATGCACGGTATAGCAGGGGTATTATTTTGTTGTTATCATCCCCCTTGGTAATGTAGTCAAATGCACCGTTTTTTATGGCTTGTACGCCATCGGGTATGTTACCGTAGGCGGTTAGTAGTATTACTTCGGTAAAGGGGGACCTGGCTTTTATTGTAGGTGCAAAATCCACACCATTGCCATCGGGCAGCTTAACATCGCACAGCACTACATCTACTTCTGTCTGCTCCAGTTTTTTCAGTGCGCTTTTTAGGTCGGGTGCCTGTATTACTTCAAACCCCTCCAGGCTTATGATCCTTGCCAAAAGCGTTCTCAGCTTTTCCTCGTCGTCAATTATCAGTACAGTTTTCAATGTCGCGGTGTAAGTGCGCGGCAAAGGTAGTATTAAAAACAGCGGAGTAGATAGTGGTATGCTAAATCAATTGCTGGTATCAGTTTCAGCTTCTTTAGATGGGTCATTCTCTGTATTAGGTAGGCTGCCCTCATTTACCGGCTTATCTTCATTCGGAAGAGGAGTTAACATGCCCTTTCTTTTAGTCCAGAATAGAATAGCTCCCAATGGCAAGTAAACAGATAAAAACCACGGCAGATATATATAATGGTTTGAGAACCCCGTTTCAAAAAAGGAAAACTGTAATAGCTTGAATCTCATTTCTCCTGTATTCCAGTTAATGGATAACTGGAATACTGAAAGACAAAATATCAGCAGGCTCCAGATGATTTTCTTTTTAAGTGGTATTCTGCCAAGTATAAGAACCACAAAGCTGGTTAGCTTAAATAGTATGGTTAAAATGAACAGTGCGAGCATAATATAATGCCCTGTTTTTTTACCACTAAATGTCAGCTTATTTACCTTTTCTATTGGTTCGCGAAGAATGCTTCCGTTAAAGGTGGTGATAAGAAATGAATCTCCATCTTCATATACGGCTGTAGTGAATATGACATATACGCTGTTACTAAACTCGTACTCGTAAACAAAATTACTGAGTTTAGATTTTGAGGCGGAATTGCCAACTCCATACGTTGATTGATATGAAAGTAATCGTATGCGTTTAATGTTCAACCCATATAAATTACTTCCTCCGTTTTCAATGTAGATTCTTGCTTCCTTGGTTAGTTTTTCAGGATCTACCATTGCAAATGAACTATCTGTATTTCTGGATAATACATTTTGCAAAAAGGTTCGGGAAAAAGCATCTGCTTTTTTAGCATCATCCGGAGCATTTACTTCTTGCGGCTGTTTGCAGCCCAAGAGAAAGATGCTGAAAAGGATAACTGTTAAGAATGATTTCATAGAGTTATATTAGTTAGGATCTAATATAGTTGATTTCTTGATTGACATTTTTTTGTCTAGCCTGACTTTTTAAAAGTCATTGCAGATACTGGTATGAATCAAGACAACCTCAATATTAGTTCATATATCGTGGAGATTTGTAGTAAGGACGTTTTTCTTTTTTACCCGGTATTCTGTAAGAAATATTCACCTCATGCGAGCCTGTCTGGTAGCTGCGCAGGGTGCCAAAGTCGAAATCGTAAGAGTAGCTGGCAAACAAGCCTTTCCAGATATGTACGCCGAGCAATGCGCCTGCGGCGTTTGTGGTGCGGTATATCAAGCCTGCAACTATACGCTTGCGGAATGTAGCATTGATGTTTATCTCTGCCTGTGTTGTATAAACGCTGCTGCGTACAAATACGCCCGGTGTCAGGTTGAATTTCTCGGTCACATCCCAGCTATACTTTGCATAGGCCATATAGTGGCGCGGTATTTTGAATACGGTTGAGTTGCCCTGCGATTGGTCCAGGTGGGTGATGGAGAATCCCAGTGTGGTGTTGTATCCGCTGAATTCCAATCCCAATCCCAGGTATGGTTTCAGCTTGGTAGCGTTATTATAGATGCCGCTTTGGTCGGCATCTTCCTGGTATATCAGTTCTCCACCACGTACAGAGCGGCTAAGCAGGCCTACACTCAATCCGAACGACAGCCTTGCCTTATCACCCAGGCGTTGGGCATAAGCATACGATACACGTGCAGAAACGGAACGCTCCTTGCCGAGCATGTCGTGTATTACCACAAGGCCCACACCGCTGCGTATCTTGGCTATATAGCCGTATGCATCCAGTAGTTGGGTGCTTGGCGCTTCTTTGAAGCCTACCCACTGCTGGCGCGCCAGCAGGCTTATGTGTATGTCTTTGGTGTTGCCCACTACTGCCGGGTTAAATACCTGTGCATGGTACATGTAGTGCGCTATTATCGGCTCGTTCTGTGCTTTTGCCACTACAGTACAAAGTGCCAGTGCAGCTATAGCGAATATTTTATGCGTAAGGTTTTTCATGTCCTGATGTCTTAATTATTATTTGAATAGCGTGGTTTATTTCTCGTCGTTGTTCAATACCTGGAATGTCGTCCTCCTGTTTTTCTGGTGGTCTTCTTCCGTCTTGGCATCTTTCACTACCGGTTGGGAAGAGGCAAACCCTTTGGCCGTCAACCTGCCCTGGCTGATACCTTTGGATACAAGGTATTCCACCACACTCTTGGCACGGTTTTCCGATAGTTTCATGTTGTAGTCAAACTTGCCGCGCTCATCGGTGTGCGAGTTCAGCTGTACCAGGGCATTCGGGGTGTCTTCCAGCAGTTTCACCAGTTTGTCCAGGCTTGGTTTAGACTCTTCGCGCAGGTTGTAGCTGTCGTAGTCGTAAAATATGTCTTCTATCTTAATTTCCTCCTTAGGTATACGCTTGATGATGAAGTCGTAGTTCTGCCCGTTGGCTTTCGAAAACTCCTTGGAGTATAGCTCGCCCTGTGTGGTCAGTTTGCGCGAGTCGCCAAAGTAGCCCGGAGCTATCACGTTTATTTTGTAGTCTTTATCCTTGTTCAGGGTAAAGGCATACTCACCATTGGCATTGGTATAGGTAGTGTCGCTGGTGCCATCGGTAGCGGTTAATACTACTTTAGCTCCGGCTAGTGGCTTGTTGCCATCCACATCGCTTATCTTGCCTTTTACGGTTAGCAATACAGGTGTCAGGTAAAAGCTGTAGATATCGTCACCGCCTGCTCCACCTGCTTTGTTAGAAGTAAAGTATCCTATGGTTTTCTCTGCATTGGTATAGGTAATAAAGAAATCATCTGCACTGCTGTTAAATGGTGCTTTCAGGTTTACTGGTTTTGTGAATCCACCTTCGGTGGCAGCTATGCTGTAGAACAGGTCAAGCCCGCCAAGGCCTGTATGCCCGTCCGAAGAAAAGTATAATACAGAATCGGTAGCTATAGGAAACATCTCATCCTGGTCTGTATTAACGATGGCTCCTGCGTTTTGTGGCTTGCCCCAATCATCGCCCGATTTGCGCATGTACCATATATCGCTGCCGCCATTGCCACCTTCCATTTTACTGGTAAAGTACAATGTTCTTCCATTCGGCGAAATAGCTGGCTGCTCCATGTCGGCGGTTTGCTTTTCCGAAGTGGTTATAGCCTTTGGTGCGCTCCAGGTGTTAGTCTGCTCGTTGTAGGTAGACTCTGCTATGCCGCAAAACTTGTTCTTGCTCTTGGCATCATTGCATTTGGTAAAATAGGCAGTCTTTGTTTTGTCGCAGTAGCTGGCCACACCTTCGTTGAATGGGGTGTTCAATAGCTCCAGCTTTTTAGGCTTGCTCCATGTTTTGTCTTCCTTCACATACTCTGCGGTGTACAGGTCAGAGAAGCCTTCGCCGTCAAATGCATATACCTTATCTTCCTTACTGTCCAGGCGCGATGAGGTGAATATTACCTTCTCGCGGAAAGGGAACAATGCATAGTCATTGAAAGCGCTGTTCAGCCCTGTTTCATTTTTTACTGTATAGAAAATCGGCTCATTAGCAGAAGCCATTGCCTGCCTGCTATTATTAAGCAAGCGGGTAGCATCCTTGTCGTTTGGCTCTGCTGCCAGAAAGCTTTCAAACTTCACGGCTGCGCTGTCGTAGTTGCCCTGACGCAGGTAAATATTCCCCTGGTGGAAAAGGTAGTTTGAACCCGGGTAGCCCGCATTTTTGGCATTGTCGTACCACACCAGCGCCTTGTCAAATTTGCCCGTATGCCTGTAGCTTTCGGCTACGTTGAATTTGATTTCCGCAATGCCTTTGTTGCTTTTAGATTTCTCCAGCACCTTTTGGTACAACTCTATAGCCGTACTGTATTCTTTGTTGGCGAAAGCGGCATTTGCCACTTCCAGATTGGTTTGTGCCGAAGCGAATACAATTGCCAGCACACAGCTTATAGTTGATATAATTCTTTTCATTTCTCTTCTTGTTATGGCTTAGTCCTGGATTAATAAAACGGTTCCTTTTACAGGGGTTTTCCTGTCTGTGATGTTCTCCATTTGCACTATGTAGAAGTAAGTGCCCGGAGCCACTTTGTTTCCTTTATAGGTACCATCCCATCCATCTAGCCCTTTGTACAATTCCTGGCCCCACCGGTTCAGTATCACCAGATCGTAGTCTTTCAGGAACTTGTCGTTCTTGCCATCAGCGTTAGGGGAAAATACGTTAGGGAAGTCCACAATTTTCACCACAGCTGTATCAGGAATGCTGCCGCATCCGTTGTCGTTAGCAATAGCTATTACGCTGTCCTTATCGCTGAATTTAGAAGAAGCATACGTGTTGGAGCTGCCCGATTGAACTTTGTTGCCATTTACATAAAAGTCGTAATTGGCATAGCCCGCAGGGCTTGCGGTAAAGGTCAGCACCTCTTGCGGGAAGATGGTGTTCTTATCCTTGTCGCTTGTCAGCGTTAGTTCCGGCAGGGTTACTACATCCACTGCCAAAGGCTTGCGTGCAGTAAGGCTGGTGCAGCCTCCTGTGGTGCTTGCCTGTGCGTAGTAGGTAGTTGCCTGTGTCAACTTGCCTGTATTCAGTGTGGTGCCTGTTCCCAATTGGTTGCCGCCTACTGCGTTATCCCACCAGGTTATCGTTGATCCCTGGCTTGCTGTAGCAGTTAGGGTAGTTGAGTCGCCATAACATACAGAGGCATTTGCAGCGGTTACGGTCAATACCTGAGGTGCTTTTATCACCGTTACCGTAGCCGGTATCCTGCCTGCACTGTTCACACAACCGTATTGGTTTATGGCTTCCAGGTAGTAGACTGTATTGTCGGTTGGTGATACAGTAAGTGGGCTTACACCCAATAGTGTACCTCCTGTCTGCGCATCGTAGAAGTTGTAGGATACCGTACCACCTGTTGAGTTGCTGGCAGTAAGCACCGTGCTTTTGCCTTCGCATATTGTGGCGTCCTGCACAGTAACTGCAGGCAGGGTAGGGGATGGGTTCACTGTTACGGTAAGCGTTGCTGCTGATGAAACACCGCATGAGTTGGATGCTGTTACGCTCAGTTGTTGGGTACCTGGTGTTGACCAGTTAGCCACTATAGCGGTTGAGTTTTGTCCCGATGCTATGCTGCCGCCATTGCTTATAGTCCAGTTGTACGATGTAGCGTTTGGTATGGCTGTGATTGCATAAGGGCTTGCTCCCGGGCATACGCTGGTATCGCCCACTATTGGAGAAGTCATGATTGGCGCTGCGGGGTTTACAGTTACAGAAGTGGTAACTGCGGTACTTGTTCCGCAATCATTGGTTGCTGTTACCGAAAGGGTATAAGAACCCGGTGTAGCAGACCATGTAACCTGTACTGCGTTTGTTCCCTGTCCTGAAGTAATAACGCCGCCACCTGTAGAAACTGTCCATGAGTAGGAAGTAGCATTGGTTACTTGCGCTATGCTGTATGCCAATGTCTCACCACCGCAGGCTGTCTGCTGGCCCGAAATAGCGCCTGGTGTAGCGGGTGCATCTGGTTTTACTGTTACAGTTGTTGTAACGGGTGCACTGTTGCTGCATGAGCCAACGCCCACTACAGATACGGTGTATGGTCCGCCTGCTTGTGTCCACTGTACGTTTATAGAATTAGTGCCTTGACCAGAGGTGATGTTGCCACCACCGCTTACTGTCCAGTTATAGGCAGATACGCCTGCTACTGTGGTTACAGAGTAGGTTTCGCTTATAGGGCATACTGATGTGCTGCCGCTGATATTGCCTAATACAGGAGCAGTGCCATTCTGTACATTTACCGTAAGACTGGATGGAATGCTGGAACCGCACACGTTATCTGCAGAAACAGATACCGTATATGGACCGCCTGCTGTAGTCCAGTTTACATTTATAGAGCTGGTGCCTTGTCCCGATGCTATGGTGCCACCGCCACTTACAGTCCATGTGTAAGTCGAGGTATTAGGCAAAGCAGGTACTGTGTAGGCCGTTGAGCCCGGGCATGGATTGTTGTTGCCTGTTATGGCACCGAGGTTCAATGGTACAGTGTCTACTACTGTTACACTATAGGATGCGGTACTTGAATTGCCGCAAACGTTGTTAGCCACTACTGTAATCGGGTATGTGCCTGCTGTTGCAGGCCATTTTACGCTTATGCTGGTAGTGCCTTGCCCGGAAACGATGGTTCCCGGCGCGCCTACATTCCATACATAAGAGGTGGCATTGGTAGCTGCGCCTACGGTATAGGTTTCTGTGCCGTGGCATACAGGAGATGTGCCTGTTATGCTACCAATTCCTGTAGGTGATACAGAGCGCACAAATACATTAAAGGTAGCTGCTGTGGTAGTAC
>DLGO01000046.1:7943-8566 GCA_002482725.1 Bacteroidetes bacterium UBA7692
CCCGCAACTATTAGAAGCCGTTACACTTACTACATAAGAGCCTGCTCCCGGGAAGTTTATGGCTGCATTGGTGGTGTTTTGTCCACTGGCTACAGTAGCCCCGTTGTTGGCAGACCATGTGTACGAAGTGGCATATTGTGCTGCCGGTACCGAGTAGTTGCCATTACCCACACATGCTGTTGTGTCGCCTGTTATTGGGCCTACAGTAGTTGGTGCCGGGTTAAGCACTGTTACCAGTACTGTGTTGATTGCATTGCCGCATGAGTTGGTCGCAGAAGCGGTTACTGTGTATGGTCCACCGGAGGTTGTCCAGTCAACAGTGATAGAGGTAGTTCCCTGGCCTGCGGTTATTGTTCCACCACCCGATAGTGTCCATCCGTAGCTTGTGGCATTTGGCACATTGGCTATAGAATAATTGGTAGAGCCAAGGCAAGCGCTGGTAGTACCTGTTATGGCACCTACGCTGCTTGGTGCAGCATTCTGCACAGTTACATTCAGGCTGTTGGATGTGCTGCCACATGGGTTAACTGCGGAAACCGCAACTGTATATGGTCCACCACCTGTAGTCCAGTTTACAGTTATAGAAGTAGAGCCTTGCCCGCTGGTGATAGTGCCACCTGCTG
>DLGO01000046.1:8587-8779 GCA_002482725.1 Bacteroidetes bacterium UBA7692
GCTATAGTAGCGCGGGTTACTGCTGCTATAGTATACGTTTGGTTGCCGGGGCATGGGTTTGTATTTCCTGTTATAGCGCCCGTAGGGTCAGGTGCTGCTGTTTGTATGTTTACTGTAGTTGAGTTAGAAGTATTACCGCAGTTGTTGCTTGCTGTTACCGATACGGTATATGGCCCACCCGGTGTTGTCCAG
>DLGO01000161.1 GCA_002482725.1 Bacteroidetes bacterium UBA7692
GAAACGAGTTGTTCCTTTTTATTTCTGGTCTTGAGAAGTCTGTACCGCTTTCGTTCACGGTGTACCTGCTCAGTTGTTTATCGTTAGAGCTGCTTACATTGTTGTTCAGGTTCATACCTGCACGCATGTAAGCCGGTTCTTTTTCCAGGTCGCTGTAGTTCCTGCCCATGCTCCTGTTGCTCAGCTGTGCCAGGATTTTTTTCCTGTCTTCCAGCGATTTGGCAGCATCTGTAGCCTGGTTTACAACAGGATCTTCAATCTTCCTGGTGAAAATTGTGTAAGACTCTTCTTCTTTAGCAGTCTCGGTAAAGTTTCCTGTAACCTCGTTGTTGCTCACTTCATTATTGAAGCTTGGCGTTTCGCTTTGGTTGTATGTATCGTCCGTTAAAAACTGTTGTCTGGTAGACACTTCAAACTCTATGCTGTTGTCTACTGCATCATTTCCCAAAGTAGAGAAAAGGTCAAAGCCCTCATCTTCCAGCAAAAGGTTTTCTACAGCCAGTTCTTCAGATAGCGTAAGCGTTTCTGTTACTTCCACAGTTTCAACCACTACTACTGTTTCTTCTACTACCGGAGTCAGCAATACTTCTTCGTCCAGTTTGTATTCTACTTTTCCGTTGGCATTCTCTACCGGGGTAGCTACTGTCGCTGTTGGCAATACCTCTGCAGCTACTGCTTTATTGTCCAGGTCATACACCTTTACCTTTACAGCAGGTGCGTAATTGTTGTTCAGCTTCGATTCAAATCCTGTAGCAATAACAGTTACCATTAGCTTGTCGCCAAGGCTCATGTCCGAGCTTGTACCCAAAATAATATCTGTATCGTTTGCTGCCTGTTGTATGTAATCGTTTATCTCTTCGATTTCATCCATGGTCATTTCCTTAGCACCGGTTACTATGTTCACCAGTACATTCTTAGCACCACGCACATCGCTGTCGTTCAGCAAAGGAGAGTTCAATGCTGCTTCTACAGCTATACGTGCACGGTTCTCACCTTCGGCAGTAGCACAACCCATGATAGCAGAGCCACCATTGGTCATTACTGTTCTTACGTCGGCAAAATCCACGTTGATGATACCCGGCTTAGTGATGATCTCTGATATAGAGCGCGCCGCAGTAGCCAATATGTTGTTTGCATTATTGAAAGCCTCGCTGGATGTTAGGTTGCCATACATCTGGCGTATCTTATCGTTGGCAATTACCAGTATAGTATCTACGTGATCGCGCAGTTTGCTGATACCCTCTGTAGCATGCCCATAACGTTTACGTCCTTCGAAAGTGAAAGGCGTAGTTACGATACCTACAGTAAGTATGCCCATTTCGCGGGCTATACGAGCCACTACCGGAGCAGCGCCTGTACCTGTACCACCGCCCATACCGGCAGTTATGAAAACCATTTTGGTATTGGTACCCAATATTGATTTTATCTCTTCTATGCTTTCCTCGCATGCAGCCATACCAACCTGTGGGTTAGCACCTGCACCCAAACCCTGCGTTAGCTCAGGTCCAAGTTGAATTTTATTAGGGATCGGGCTCATTTCCAGAGCCTGGGAATCTGTGTTGCAGATTACGAAGTTTACTCCCACTATACCTTGCTGGTACATATGATTAACAGCGTTGCTGCCGCCGCCACCTACACCAAATACTTTGATGATAGATGACCTTTCTTTTGGAAGGTCGAATTCGAAAGGTGTCATGTCTTTCTTAATTTAAGTTATTAAAAATTTGTGTGTTGGAGCTCTTCACTCCTATGTTGTGTTTGTCTTTAACTATTCAAAATCCTTGTTTACATCCGCATCCGCAAACCAGTTTTTAACCTCTAGCGAAAACTTCTGTATCCAGTTATTCTTTTGTATCAATGGCTTTTGCACAGTGCTTTCGCGCTCCTCAGCCTCCATTACCACTTCAGCTACCGGTGTTACAGTAGCCGTAGTTACAGTAGCGGCATTTACGTTATATGCAGGTTGCTGAACCACGGTTACCGCAGGTGCAGCCAGCTTCTTGCTGTTCACCAGTTCTGCATGCTTCTGTGCCAGTTCATCATAGCCCATTATTATCAACCCAAGACCTGTAGCGTACATTGGGTTTTTGATTTCGTCTTTTGTATCGCGGGTTATGTGCTCTGCAGGTATGCCGATACGTGTATCGTAGCCTGTAGTATACTCCACCAGTTGTTTCAGGTGCTTCATCTGCGATCCACCTCCTGTTACCACTATACCTGCTATTAGCTTATTGGCATAGCCCGAGCTTTTTATCTCGAAGTGCACGGCAGTAAATATCTCTTCCATACGCGCCTGAATAATGCGCGATAGCGTATGCATCGAAATTTCTTTCCTGTCGCGGCCGGCTATACCAGGGATAGTGATCACCTCATTCTCCTGTGTTTCGCTGGCTACAGCACTACCGAAGCGTACTTTCAGTTTCTCTGCCTGGTCTTTCAATACCATACAGCCATTCTTAATATCTTCTGCTATTATCTCTCCTGCAAAAGGTATCACCGCAGTATGGCGTATGATGCCATCCTGGAATATTGCAATATCGGTAGTACCACCACCTATGTCTACTAGCGCTACACCTGCTTCCATTTCCTCTGCCTTCAATACAGAAGCCGAAGAAGCCAATGGCTCCAGTATCAACCCAAGCATTTGCAAACCCGCACGCTCTACACAACGTTTAATGTTCTGTGCTGCGGCAACCTTACCTGTTATAATGTGGAAGTTAGCCTCCAGGCGAGAACCTGTATAGCCTATCGGTTGTTTTATATCGTGGTAGCTGTCTACCGAAAATTCCTGTGGCAATACATGTATGATGCGCTCACCCGGCTCCAGTGCCAGGCGGTACATATCATCTACCATGTTCTTTACGTCCTCTGCAGTTATCTCTGCATCCTGCGTAGGCAATGTATAGATTCCCCTGTTTTGCTTGCTGCTGATGTGCTGCCCTGCTATACCTACGTATACTACTTTTATCTCTACACCACTTTGCCTTTCAGCTTCGGCTACGGCCAGTTTTATGGCCTCAGTAGTTATCTGTATGTTGTAAACCTCGCCACGTTTAACACCTCCGTTAGAGTCTGCACGGCCCATGCCCAGAATCTTCACCTTCCCGTATTTGTCGCGCTGGCCTACTATACAAGCTATCTTGGTAGTACCAATGTCCAGACCAACCACTATCGGGTTTTGCTCTGCAGACTGTGGAGTAGCGCCCGTCGGGTGCGCATTTGATGTGTTGTCAGTCATATCAGTCGTTTTAAAAAATATTTGTGTGTCGTTTTACTAATTTGCCATTGTTGTTGTGTCACGTTTTACGCAGACTACCTGATTGTCATATTTCAGGTTTATCTGGCTGTAGTTTTTCCAGCCCACCCTTGTCAGTCCTTCTTTGTAGAATTCCTTCAGGCGGCCAAGCTTCTCTCCCAGCCTATCGTCTACCCTGCCCAGTAGCACCGTGTGGTAGTTCCACTTCGGTATTATCAGCAGTTCACCGTCTTCCAGCACCTCTACCTGATCTACAAGGGCATTCAGGAATGTATCCTGTGATGCGTACGTTACCAATTTCCAAAGAGCGTCTCTTACAGTGCTGTCGCGTTGATGGTTGTTATATATATCAACAAATCCCAATGCTATTGGCACATGCGCTGTAAAAATATCTGTCACAGGTATGATTTCTCTCTTATCGCTCAAATAGTAACTAACCCCATCCTTGTTGATTATCCTAAGAATCGGACGCTTCTGTACTACACTCACCATCACTTCCTGCTGCTGGTTCACATATACCTCTGCACTATCTACAAACGGGTTACGGCATATTTCCTTTTCCAATGTCTTGAAATCTATACCGGCCAGCCGCCTGCCCACTATACTATCACCACTCAGGAAATTAATGCGCGAAGAAATATCCTCTTCGTTGATGAATGCCAATCCATTCTCATAATCAATCTTTATAGAAAGCTTAGAACAGTAAAGTTCCTGTTGCCTGGCATCTGCAGAGATAAGAAGGACAATAAAAAGGCTCACTGCTGTCAGGGTACCTGACACAATCAACACTTTCTTCACTATGCCCCAAAAATTTTGCATACTATTTTCCGAGTTCGAAAGAGCAACGATTTCTTTGTATATGAACGTCGGGATATGTACAGAAATTGTGCGTGTGTATCGCTGGTAGTGCATTCAGTACTTGCCTAAATAACAAAAGCACCGCTTAGGGCAGTGCTTTTGTTATTTATCTTTTTGGCTTAAAGAACTAAAGTCCTAAACCTCCGAATACCTTCTTCAATATATCGGTAGTGCGTGCAGCAGGGTCTTTTCTGATCTTAGCTTCCTCCTGGGCTACCATATAGAACAGTCCATCTATACCTTTACGCGTAACATAGTCCGGCAAATCGGTATTGATTTTTGATACAAAAGGAATCTTGTTATAATAGCCCATTAACTGGCCCCAATATTTGGTGGCCAGGGTTTTATCCAATGCTGTTTTTATAGTAGGCTTAAATGCCACTACAAGATTCTCTGTGGTTGTACGTTTCAAAAACTGCGTAGCTGCATCTGGTTGCTGGTTGCTAACTATTGCTACAGCATCAGTTACGGTCATTTTCGTTATTGAATTTACGAAAATAGTTTTTGCCTTTGGTGCCGCCTGTTCGGCAGCACGGTTCATGGATTTCACCATATTATCTATTATAGTGCCTGCTCCAAATTTGCGCAGCGTAGCTTCATATTGCTTTACCTCCTGTGGCAGCAATACTTTTATCATTGCATTTTTAAAGTAGCCGTCAGTAACCGACACCACATCTACTCCTTTAGTAATACCTTTTAGCAAGGCATCCTTAATGGCATTGGCAGCTTCTGTTTGGGTAAAATCTATTACACCGGAAGTGGTCGTTGTTGCGGCACCTGCTCCCGGGCGGCTGTTGCCAGTTGTAGGTGTAGTGCTGGTCGGTGTAGTTGTTGTTCCCGCACCCGGCCTGCCACCTGAGGTAGTTGTGGTAGTAGTCGTAGTGGTCTTTTTAACTGTATCTGTTTTTGTAGTAGTAGTAGTAGTGCTGGAAGTAGGCAATTTTATACCTGTTGCCTTAGAGATATCCTCCAGACCCCATTGTGCCTGAGAAAGGTGAAAAGAAAACAAACCAAGGGTTACCAATGAAAGTGTCCGGATACTCATTTTTTGTTATGTTTTGAAATTGAATTTACAATATAGATGCCAAACAAAAAAGGCAATGCTTTTTCATGCATTGCCTTTTGTTTTTTTGGCTATTTCATTATTTACTGACCAGGATTTCCCTGAGCTTGTTGAGGGTAAAATATTTTTTTTGCCTCTTCAAATTCCTTACTAATCTTTTCAGCAAATTCAGGTGTTTCATATTGTTTTGCCACCCTCGTCATTTCCTGCATTATATACAGTGGTTCACGCACAGTCCTGTTCTCAGTAAAAGATCCTGCTCTTAGTTGTGTGGCATATTCATTATCACCAGAAGATATTGCCTGCTCTATCAGATAATTATTAACCCTGCCAAAGTATCGGAGGTTATCTTTACTCTGGGCAAGCAACCCTTCCAACACCTTACGGCCTTGTTCTTTTGCCCCTGCACGATAGTACATATCCGGATACTGATAAGCAAATACATTTAATGGCACACGTTCTACAGGAAGCATTTTCATAGAATGATCCAGCGCGGCTACTGCCTTCTGATTTTCTCCTTTATCTATTAATGCTTCTGCAAGACGACCATAGTTACCACGGATATTCACCGTCATACGCATGATATTTTCGTCCAGATAGACATTTGGATTAGATTCTATACCACCAAACTTAAACTTGGTAAGCATATTGCGATACATTAACTCTGTGTTCACAGGTGCATTATATGCGCTTCCGCTAGGGTTTGCCTTTGCCACCACGCGATAGGTCAATCCTTCTAACTGGAAGAATTTTTCTAGTCCAAGGTAAGCCTCAGGTGCCACACTCACAGCAAAGTAAATAGGGCGCTCATTGATATTATTGGCAAGTATATCAAGCGTAAGTAAATCATTCTTCATGATAGTTCCATTACCTATAGTCCATTGTATGCGTGGCAGTAAACCTGAGTCGCCAGGCTCCAGCATATTCATAGCAGCCGCTTTTGCAGGGTCTACATTTATATAAAAGGTTTTTGTAGGCAGGTAATTTTCAGGCTCACCTCCATTTTGGTTAGTGGCCTTAGCCCTTGGATCCTCACTAGCTATGAACTTCATTACATTACCCAGATCCTGTGGTGTATTAGGAGAAATACCCGCTGCTCCGGAATAGCGCACGACATCCCTATTACTGGCTGCTACCTGTGCACTGGTAAATGTAAGCTTTAAAGGTGCTGCATTGTTGGTTTTGTAGCGCAGCTGGTCAATATACCAATCCACACCTAACAAGCTAAGATTCACTATCCTGATATCTGTTCTTATACCTTCTACTTCCTGTGCATACCACAGTGGATAGGTATCATTATCACCTTGTGTGAATAAAATAGCATTAGGCTCGCAGCTTTCCAGGTAATCCACTGCAAAGTCACGGGCAGTGGTGCGGCCGTCGCGGTTGTGGTCGTCCCATCCTTGCGCACCCATTAGAATAGGAGCAGCCAAACTAACTCCCACCGCTACCGCGCCTGCAGGCACATCACCTATCTTTTTGCGAAGGAAATCTGCAATAGCGTATACTCCAAAACCCAACCAGAAACAGAATGCAACAAATGAACCTGCCTGGGCATAGTCCCTTTCGCGCGGTTCTATCGGTGGCTCATTCTGATAAACTATCTGGAACAGACCACTTACTATAAATAGTACTAGTATACTCCAAAAGACTTTTTCATCCTTTACATAGGTAAATCCAATACCTATTAAAGCCAGTATGAGAGGAATCAGGTAAAACTTATTGTTCGCCTTATTTTGGGCAAGCACTTGTGGCAGGTCTTCCTGTGGCCATTGTGGGTGTCCCCATATTTTCAGGTTATTATCTATAAATGGTATGCCACATATCCAACCACCATCGTCATTAAAACAGGTTCCCTGAATATCATTTTGCCTTCCTGCAAAATTCCACATCAGGTAACGGCCATACATATAGCCCACCTGATATTTAAGGAAGAACCAGATGTTATCGCTGAAAGAAATATTATCCACTGCCTTATATTGGCTTCCCTGTTGATTTTGTTGAGCTACAAACTCATCTGCCTGTTGCCTTTGTGAATTAGGGAAAGTCCTTACCACGCTTTTGGTGGCCATATCCATTACATTCACATCGGGATTAAGGATAGCGCGATAGGCTTGTTTCTTACCCTCCTCTTGCCAAAAGCCCAAACGCGGAAACAGCATCATCGCATCTTCCCTAATTTCATAATCTATTTTATCACCTACATATTTATATGTACCGGTAGCAACATCTTTGTTATAGCGCTTACCAAGGTTTTTCATGCCAATTATATCATAGCCATCTATTGTATAAGCCGGGCCTACCACCAAAGGACGATCGCCATACTGCTCACGGTCAACATAGCTTTTCAGGCTATACGGGTCAATAGGGCGATTCATATTGATTGGCGGATTTGCGATACCCCTTATAGGCACCATCAGATAAGAAATATAGCCGATGTAAGAAAAACAAAGTGCCAGCAAACCAAGATTAAAATACCTGCGCGCATCATATCCTCTTGTGTGCACAAAAACTAATATCGCAATGATGGAAGCACGCAAAACCACAGCCGGCACACTGTCCCAAATAAATACCCCCGCAAGAGCATATACAATAGCAATAGCTAATGCTACATAAAAATCTTTATTAGTACCTGAATGGGTATAGCGCAATAGCGAAACAAGTAAAGCTACCAGAACAATTACGCCAAAAACCACTCCTGAATTAAACGGAAGAGATAATGTGTTAACAAACAACAGATCTAATCCTGCAAAATAGGATTGTGTAAATGAAATTATAAACTTCATATACATGCCCAGCATAATGAAACCTATCAAACCGGCAAGTACTATTCCACCAAAATTTGGTTTCCCTTTTTTCTTTTTGAAGTAATAAATCAAAGCGACAAAAGGCAGGGTAAGCAAGCTTAGCAAGTGAACACCTATTGATAAACCTGTCATATAAGCTATCAATAGCAACCAACGGTCGGCATACTTATCTTCACTGTTATCCCATTTTAATATAGCCCATACTATAAAGCTCCAGAAAAACTGGCTAAGCGCATACACCTCGCCCTCTACAGCAGAAAACCACAATGAATCAAGGAAAGTACAGCTAAGTGCTGCTACCAGGCCACTTCCTATTACCATTATTTGCTGACCAGTAGTATACTGTTTATCTTTAAAAGCAATTTTGCTTACAAGCATAGTAACGCTCCAAAAGCAAAACAATACAGAAGCTGAAGTAGAAATTGCACTTAAAAAGTTAACCATGGTAGCTACCTTGGTAACATCACCCATGGCAAAAAGTGAGAAAATGCGACCTACCAACAAAAAGAATGGCGCACCCGGCGGGTGAGCTACCTGAAGTTTAAAGGCACTTGATACGAACTCGCCGCAGTCCCAGAAACTGCCGCTTTTTTCCATAGTTAAACCATATACTGCAGTGGCAAAAAGGAACACCAGCCAGCCTACAATATTGTTAATCCGCTTATAAGATTGCATGCAAACATTTATTTTGAACGTGGTAAAAATAGTTTTTTGAATGTAATGCCCTAACCGGTTTTACTTTTTTGTATCCACAACTTAACCTGAGAATTACATTTTAACCTCCTGTTAACGGAAATTGCCAATCATATTATACCATGCATAATAAAAAAAGCGTTTGCCGGTTAGCAAACGCTTTTTCATTAAATATACTTAAGCATAAGCTCATTTATGCATATAGAGGATATGCTTTCATAAACTCATTCACTTCACCTTTCACTTTGGTAGTAGCCGCCTCACTTTCCGGATTTGTAATAATATAGTCTATCCAATCGGCTATCTGCACCATATCCTTTTCTTTCATACCACGCGTAGTAACAGCAGGTGTACCTAAACGAATACCCGATGTAACAAATGGTGAACGGTCGTCAAATGGCACCATATTCTTATTGGCCGTGATATCTGCACTTACTAATGCTCCCTCCGCCTGCTTGCCGGTGACATTTTTGTTATGCAGATCTATCAGCATCAGGTGATTATCTGTTCCTCCTGATATTATTTTATAGTCTTTGGCCACAAGCGCAGCCGCCAGTGCTTGCGCATTTGCCTGTACCTGCTTCTGGTATTCTTTGAATCCCGGAGACAATGCTTCGCCAAAAGCCACCGCTTTGGCTGCAATTACATGTTCCAATGGGCCGCCTTGTGTACCCGGGAACACCGCTCCATCCAATACGGCACTCAAAGATTTCAATTCCCCCTTCAATGTTTTTTCGCCAAATGGGTTATCGAAATCCTTTCCAATCATAATAATACCGCCACGTGGGCCACGCAGTGTTTTATGTGTAGTAGAGGTAGCTATGTGTACATGTGGGAATGGATTATTCAATAAGCCTGCAGCTATGATACCTGCCGGATGGGCGATATCTGCCAACAATATAGCACCAACCTCATCGGCTATGCTACGGAAACCTGCGTAATCCCATTCGCGACTATATGCCGAAGCGCCACAAATCATTAATTTTGGTTTTTCTGCCAAGGCAATATCCCGCACCTTGTTCATATCTATACGGCCTGTTTCCTGCTCTACTCCATAAAACACAGGGCGGTATAGCTTGCCTGAAAAATTGACAGGAGAACCATGTGTAAGGTGCCCGCCATGTGCCAGATTGAAACCCATAATAGTATCACCAGGCTTAATACAAGCCAGCATTACCGCAGCATTGGCCTGCGCTCCTGAATGCGGCTGCACATTTGCCCATACCGCACCAAACAGTTCTTTCAGCCTGTCTATTGCCAACTGCTCTATCTGGTCCACAAATTCACAACCTGCGTAATACCTCTTTCCAGGTAAACCTTCAGCATATTTATTGGTAAGGCAACTGCCCATGGCTTCTATAACCTGAGCAGAAGTAAAATTTTCGGAAGCGATTAACTCTATGCCTTCGCGCTGGCGATGCAGTTCTTTTTGTATCAGGTCAAAGACCAAGGTATCTTTTTGCATGGGTGCGAAGATAGCAGCATAGCATAGGCTATTACCAAAAAAAACACCTGCAAGAAATCAACAGAACGATATTTGCAATACTGAAATTATTACAAATTTATATATCATTATAGTTCTTACACATTTCTTAACCTCTTTTATCCCCACCCAGCTAAATATATAAAACAATGCAAACCATTCTTTATCAGTATATTAACCCCATATTAAGCAACAATGGATATTATGATTTGTAATTATACTGTCATTATTTGTGCAAACATATTTACAAGCAACAAATGGTTTATTACTTTTGAGGTTATAATGAAACAGCTATACTATCAGTTTTATTCTTTTTTAAAACAAACTTTATTTATGAAAAGTCGGGTGCTCTCAGCGGTATTCCTATGCCAGTTGGTCTTTATCAGTTTTAATATTTATGCTCAATCGGCCATGACTTGTGGATTTGACGACGCAAGAAAAAAAGCCATAGCCGAAAATCCTGATATCCTGATAAGGGAGAGAATGCAGGAAGATTATATCAAGGAGTTCGAAAGAAATTACCGAAAAGGCTCACGTGGAGCGCGTGAGGATAAAATTATAATACCCATTGTGTTTCACATAGTACATCAGGGTGGGCCGGAAAACATAAGTGATGCGCAGATATATGACCAGATGCGCATATTGAATGAGGATTACAATAAGCTTAATAAAGATACAAATATTGTTGTTTCTGCTTTTGACAGCCTTGTTGCAAATGTCGGAATAGAGTTCCGCCTTGCAAAAATTGATCCGAACGGAAATTGCACAAATGGTATTGATAGAATATATTCTGTACAGACCTACCAAGGCAATGACTATTCTAAATTAAACATGTGGCCCCGCAGCAAATACCTGAACGTATGGGTAGTAAAAACCATGGAAAACGGCGTAGCCGGTTACGCTTACATACCATCTACAGTAGCTATTGAAAACGCTAACAGACCAATGGACGGTATTATCATACTTCAGCAATATATAGGAAGTATACAAACCGCTAATGCTACAAGATCAAGAGCCCTTACCCATGAAATAGGCCACTACCTGAACCTGTACCACCCATGGGGTAGCGACAATGAGCCTGGTGTAGCCTGTGGTGATGACCTTGTAAAGGATACTCCTACTACAAAAGGTTCTACTACATGTAATCTTAATCTTTCTGATTGCTTGCCAGGAACAATAGAAAACGTACAGAATTTTATGGATTATTCTTATTGCTCTGTAATGTTTACAGAAGGCCAGAAAATCAGGATGCTAGCAGCGGTAAATGATACTACGGCAAGACGCAGTACGCTTATTAGCCAAGCCAATTTGGCAGCAGTCGGTGTGCTCGATTCATTCACCAGTCCATGTCCTCCTAAAGCTGCCTTCTCTGCAAACAAGTCGTTTGCTTGTTTGGGTACTAAGATTAGATTTACAGACAACTCCTATAATGGTGAAGTAGATGCACGTGAGTGGACGATCAGCAATGCGGTGCAAACAGTACTGACTGATCCTGTTATCGACGTTGATTTTATACAACCAGGCTGGCAAACAGTATCCCTAAAAGTATTGAATGCTTTCGGCGAAAGTATAGCTACAGATACTATGGCAGTGTACATTTCCGAGGCACCGACTGTATATACCGCACCTTATTCTGAGGACTTTGAAGATGAGGCAAGATTTAAAGCTGATTGGACAATACTTAATCCTGAACGTAACAGAAACCAATTCAGCCGCACAAGTGATGCATCGGCAAGTGGCAATTCAAGTGTATTAGTAAATAATTATTATTCATTGCAAGATGCTGACATAGATGAACTTATATCACCTCCAATTGATATAAGCGGATTAACCAATAATGATCTGACTTTAACTTTCGACTATTCACTAGCTACCAAAAACACAGATTTCTCTATAGATCTAATGGACTCTATAGTTGTGTATGGTTCTATGAACTGTGGTACACAATGGTATCAAGTATATAATAATGGAAAAACGAGTTTGGTAAATGGTGGGTACAAAGCAGGGTATTATGTTCCAAACGGACCTTATGAAGTATACTGGAAAAAATTAAAAGGTACTATCCCATCAACTATCCGTGCCGGTAAAGAGGTTCGCTTTAAATTCCAGGTTTTCAGCACTACAAAGGGCAACAATTTCTATATTGATAATATTAATATAGGCAATGCAATTGTTGAAACGGGAATATTGGATAAGACAAGCGTATCTAATATCAGCATCTACCCTAATCCAACTACCAAAGAAAGCATGGTTGATATAGAACTTAAAGAAGCTACAAATGTATCAGTTACATTGTATGATATAACCGGCAGCATGGTAACTTCTTTAGTAAAAGATCAGTTGCTAAATCAAGGTTCCAATATGGTTCGTATAGATGATAATGCAACGCCTTCCAAAGGAATTTATATGGTAGGAATCAAATCAAATGGAGTAGAAGTTTTCAGAAAGCTTGTAAAACAATAGATTTTTCTATTCTCTAAAACTAAAAAGCCGCCTTGAGTACAAGGCGGCTTTTTAATTTACAAAAGATTGACCTAAGCTAAACGAGAAAACATAGAATAGTAAAAAGTTACCTTTGAAACATAAATAGGATTATATGCCGGAACCATTAAAAATTTTCAATTCAGACCAAATTAAAGCCGCATATATTGATACCAAAAAGCATGGACAAGTGGCACCTGCAGACGTCATGGAAAAGGCAGCAATATCATGCACCACGTGGATTAAAAGTCATTTTAGCAACCAACATGCGTTTAAATTCTTTTGTGGAATGAGTGATAAAGGAAGTGTTGGGCTGGCAATGGCCCGACATCTATCCACTGAAGGATATGATACAGATATATACGTGATCAAGAATTCAGATGAAATTTCTGAAAATTTCAAGACCAATTTAAGCCGCTTACTTCCAAAAAGCATAACGGATGTTACAAACGGTTCACAATTGCCGGCAATCGCTCCGCATGAGATCATAATTGATGCAATCTGGGATACGGTATTAGATAGAGAAGTAACAGGTTTAGCAGCTGAATGCATAACCTGTATAAACACAGGAGAAGGTATAGTTATATCTATAGATATTCCATCCGGACTAAATACAGATAAACACACAAAGCCCAGCCTGCCGGTAATAAATGCAGATTATACATTGACATTTCAATTTCCAAAGGTTGCGTTTCTTTTTGCAGAAAATGCAATTCGCACCGGCAAATGGGATGTATTAGATATTGGAGTAGGCCAAAAATATATCGCCGGACAAGGTTGTAAAAAATATTATATCACAAAAGAGTTTGCAGCCAGCCTGCTGAAAGAAAAACAAAGATTTGCACACAAAGGAACTTTCGGGCATGCGCTACTGATGGCAGGCAGCTATGGACAAATGGGTGCCGCAATACTTGCAGCAAAGGCCTGCCTGCGAAGTGGTGTGGGATTGTTGAGCATACATACACCTGAATGCGGCTATAATATAGTTCAGGCATCAGTAATAGAAGCCCTGGCAGATATGGATAGTGGTGAAAAATACCTGCAAGATGAAGTAAAAACAGTAAAATATGATAGCATAGGGATAGGCCCTGGTATAGGAACTAAAGTGGAGACACAGATAGTTGTAGAAAAACTATTAAAATCAGACAAACCACTTGTAATTGATGCAGATGCACTAAACATAATGGGTATGGATAAAGCCCGTCTGAAACTACTGCCAGAGAATTGTATCCTAACACCACATCCTAAAGAATTTAAACGAATTACACGCGCTTGCAACAATGATTTTGAAAGGCACGAATTACAGCTTAATTTTTCTAAAGAGCATAAAGTATATGTGGTACTAAAGGGGGCTCATACATGTATAACCACACCGTCAGGAGAAGCCTATTTTAACTCAACAGGCAACCCCGGCATGGCCAAAGGAGGAAGCGGTGATATACTTACAGGAATTTTAACCGGCCTGCTTGCTCAAGGCTATGAACCTTTACATGCATGCATTCTTGGAGTTTATATTCATGGATTAGCAGGAGATATAACTGCAAAACATATTGGTGAAACTGCAATGAAATCAGGAGATATAATTGATTTTTTGAGTGATGCCCAAATTCAAATTGAGAAAAAATCATAATAAGTATTTATACCTTTTTATTAAGCTAAAATACTTGCCGAATCCTGTTTCTTAAGTACATCTGACCATCTTTAAGTACATGGATGTGGATAGGGTAATTATAACCTGCTTTTTATTATCGCCCCTGTTATTGTTCTTTACTACTGTTAATTTTTTAATTCATTATTAAACACATAACATATGCCGGTTTATTCAACAACAACAGGAGAATTTCTTACTCAAGAAGAAGCAGCAGCAATGACATTGGAATACCGCACCAAATACCCGAATAAAGTGCGTGCCCATTATCTGGGAAAAGAAAAATTGCAACAGGTGATGGATCAGACTGATGTTACAGGTCTGCGTATTTATTATGGTATAGATAGCGAAGGAAAACAACAAGCATTAGTAGTAGGCACAAAGTCCAACGGAAATGATGTACTTGGTTTGATATTAGACCGAGGCTTATCTTGTCCCACTGCATGCAGCACTCCTAATGTACTAAACACTGAGCAAGATTGACCTTAACCTATTTTTATCTCCTTACTTCCATTACGGTAATTATACCGTTTATAGCAGCCCTGATGAACCCAGGGCTGCTATATAAAAAGAACCACTGGTTATTTCTTTACCTTACCATAACAGTCGCTACAGAGTCCATTTGCCTTCCTCTATTCCTTTTGGAAAAAAATAATCTGTGGATTTACTCATTGTATACAGTACTGGAATTTCCCTTGCTGGCATTGGCTATGGTAAGCGGATTCAAAAACTATAGAAAGTATTTAATAGTTATCACTGTTTTTACCCTTCTATTAAGCGCTGTTGCAATACTTGACGAAGTTAAATACATGGATGGCAACAAGATAAATGCACTGTCTACGGCATCAGAACTATTACTTCTTATGGGTACTGCATTATACACGTTCTATCAGATTATGGAGAATAAAGAGGACCTGTATATTCAAAAATCACCAAAATTCTGGTTGGCAGCCGGAGTATTAATATACTCTGCCGGGAGCTTTTTCTTTTTTTTATCCAATCACTATTATTCCCTTGCAAATCTACCTACACCACGAGAATATGGAATTTTGCATTCTTCGTTTAATTTCATTTTTCAGATTATACTCACCAAATCAGTACTATGCTATCTGAACATGAGACAGGCTGGATAATCCTGGTCTACGGATCGGCGATAGCTTTACTATTCATTGTTTTTATACTGCTCTTTTTGTTTAACTACCAGCGGAAAATGCTGCTTCACCAGCAAGATTTGCATGCCAAAGATGAAGACATGAAATTGGCACAACTGGATGCTGCCATGCAGGCACAGGAGCGTGAGCAGAAAAGAATAGCAAGTGAACTGCATGATGGCATAGGAGCCGAACTGTCGGCAGTAAAACTAATGCTGCGCAACGTAGGCTTCAAAACCCAAAAGGAAAAAGAAGTACATAGTGATTTGATGGAGTTAGTAGACATATTGGACAATACAATAGAGCAAGTAAGATCCATATCGCATAGCTTGATTCCGCGGGTGCTTGAAGACCTAGGGCTGGTAAACGCATTGCAGGAAATGTGCAACAGGATAAATAAAGCACAACCAAAACTGATTAGCATATACATGCAGGGAAATGCCGTTCTGGAAATACCATCGGAAAAACAGCTCTTGTTATACCGTATGGTACAAGAAATGGTACAGAATGCCATAAAACATGCAAAGCCTAAGTCATTGCGGATTTTAATGCAATTTAGCGATCAAGAGTTTGTTATAAGCGTAACAGACGATGGAAAAGGATTTGATATTAATGACCCCAACTTCAAACATGGAGTTGGATTAAAAAACATAGAAAGCAGAGCCCTATTATTGCCCGCTATTTTTACATTTGAATCTGAAACAGGCAAGGGGACCAGAGCGTGTATCGCTTACAAACTGAATTAAATGAACACACCTATTAAAATAGTTATTGCTGATGACCATAGCCTTTTCAGAAAAGGATTAACATCCATATTGGCAAACTTTGCACATATAGAAATATTGGGAGAAGCAGATAATGGAGATGATGTTCTGAAGCTGGTTAAAAGCACCAACCCGGATATTATACTATTAGATCTGGTAATGCCAAATAGCAATGGATTTGAAACAGTAGAAAAAATAAAAAATGATTTCGAGAATACCCGTATCATCATACTGTCGATGTATGACAGCGAAACACACATCATAAAAGCAGTAGAAGCCGGAGCCTGCGGCTACTTAAATAAAAACGCAAGTCCCGAGGAGATTTTACTCGCACTGGAAAGTGTTCATAAAAACGGATTTTATTTTAATGACCGCACCAATAAGGTAATGTTGAAACGTATGTATCAACGAAAAAAGTTATCGCCGACTTTTGTGGGTGATGCGATTGACCTTAACAAGAATGAAATAGCAGTAATAAAAGGGATAAGCGAAGAGCTGACAAGTACTGAAATTGGAAGCAGGCTTTTTCTTAGTGCCAGAACAATAGATGGAATAAGATTGCAGCTAATGCAAAAAACAGGAGTAAAAAACTCTATCGGTCTGGTGTTATATGCCATACGCAATGGCATATTAGAAGTCTAACCCACATCACAAACCAACTAATCATAATAAGTAAAATTACCTATCTAATTTCAGGCAATTGTACGCTTGCCACCCAGCAGTTCTGCGCGCTATTTTGCAAACAATTAAATAGCATGCTGGATTATATTGATATTATAAGTGCTTTTCGCCAGGGGGAAATCCGGGATGGTGGTAATAGCGCAGCGATAGCAGTAATAAAAGCTGCGATAGAAATTTTTGGGCTGGAAGGCCTATTCGACTATAGCTCCGCGGGAGGCCGGCATTTTGTTATTTTCCAAAACGGTGTCAAAATTTCATTCAGCAATGATGAACTGAACAGGGCAATAGCTGTGGGCGATTTTCATCCGCGAATGGGCAGCAGCGAAGCTCAGACTAAACTATTTAAAGATATTTACAACTACGCAAACCTTTGCTTTTGCGCTATGATAAAGCATGCAATGCTTATAGGAGCAGGTGGAAGCAGCAACGAAAACTTTGATGAAGCAGTTGCAGCACTGAACGATAACAGTATCATACAAGATATACCGACACTACTAGGCTTGTCCCGGCTTAGTGGCCCTAAGACCTGGATGAATATTACGGCTAAGCCTGGTGTAGTAGCATGGAAGAGCGGACACGTTGTGTTTGCTTCCCATGGTTACTATGATCGCTATGGAGAACCTAAACCCATCGGTCCTCTTTTTCCGAATAGAATACAAATATTGCAGGCACAGACCATCGGATCTGAGAAAGGCTCTGCTTATGAGAACGCCTTCTAATATCTTTTTTTGGTATTTTAGTTGGTTAGTTAATAGCGGGTCGTTGCGCGGGAAGCAACGGCCCTGCTATTTTTCAGAAAGTTCATCCAGATAATAGCAATGAGGATGATTCAACATTCCTATTTTGGGATAATAACTTACGGCTTTAGGTGCAGCCAACAATATAAGCTTAGCTTCAGAGGAGGCTTGTTTTGTACGATATATTAACTCCTTTCCTATGCCTTTGTGTTGCCATACCTCATCTACCGCCAGATCCGAAAGATAAGTGCAGTAAACAAAATCGGTAACAGAGCGTGCCACACCTACTATTGCCCCATTATACCGGGCAGTTATTATAAGATTAGAATACTTGAGCATTGAACCTATACGCTTTCTGTCACCTACAGGCCTGCGTTCTGCAAGCGTAGAGGAGTTCAGCACTGCAATAAATTCATCTATACTTAAATCCTGCTCTACTGCATAAACTATGTCCTTATTCATGAAAGCAAGTTTAAATTTATACTATGCATTAAATGAAGATTAACGCACCAAGGTTAATCCTCCTGTATACATCCTCTTTTTCTTGTTCAGGAAGGTGAGCTCCACAACATATACATATACGCCCGGTGGCTGCATCAGCCCATTGTAATTACCATCCCAGCCAACATTTATGTCAGTGCTTTGAAACACCTTTTCGCCCCATCTGTTAAACACTTTCCAGTTCATCTCTTTCAACCCGATGGCAAAGATCCTCAATATATCATTGTCGCCATCACCATTTGGCGAAAAAAGGTTTGGTACAAACAGGTTGGTGCCGGATTCTATATTTACAGTGATACTAGCAGACGCCCTACAACCCTCCACACTGGTATAGCTGAGCAGGTAAGTGATAGTATCATCGGGCGATGCTACAGGACTTGCGCAATCATTGCAGGACAGATTCCTGTCCGATTGCCATATATACTTAGCCCCCGCTGTATTTCCTGTGATGGAGGGTGAAAGTTTCACCTCATTATTTTCAAATATAGTGGTGTCAGCTGTCATTGTGATAATAGGGGTCGGCACTACCCTTACCAGCGCGGCATCAGTGGCAGAACACCCATTGGCATCGGATACAGTTACACTATACGTATTGGTGCTATCTATTCTTATGCCCTGTGTAGTTTCGCCTCCGCTCCATGTGTACGAAGCAAATCCGGCAGGGGCCGTAAGTACAAAATTATCACCTACGCATATTACCGTATCATTCAGGTTTACCACTACTGCCTGTGCAGCATTCAGCACAGCCGAGGCAGTCTGCGAACATCCCGCAGCATCACTTACTGTAACACTATAGGTCCCGGCTGCCAGGTTGCTTTGTGCAGCTATATTGCCGGCATTGTTTGACCAATTAAAGCTTGCAGCACCCGAGCCTCCACTTACAATGGCCGTCACCGTACCATCATCCACCCCTGAGCATCCCGGGTCGGTATTCTGGAGGTTCAGCACTAAAGTGTTGTTTATCGCAGCTATAGTTATAGTTGTGGTGTCTCCACAGCCCGTGGCATCGCTTACATATACACTATAGGTGCCCGCCGCAAGGTTACTGAACGTAGTACCAGGCTGATAGACCGTACCATCTATACTATAGCTGTACGGCGTAGTGCCTGCTGCATTCATCACTACATCTATAGTTGCATTATTTTGACCGCAGTCAGGCCCAGTAGATGTGGCACTGATATCCACCCCGCAGCAGTTTGTTGCTGCGGTTATAGTACCACTGCCGCTGGCTTTACAACCCAAGGCATCTGTTATAGTAAAACTATAAGTACCCGCTACCAGGCCGGTTTGCGTGTTACTTATCTCCGTGCTGCTGTTGCTCCAGGTATAGGCGGTATTAGGATTGGCGCCGTTTGCAGATGATGCCTGAACTATTATAGTACCATCGTTGGTAGCACCACAGGGAACAGGGGTTACAGCTATGCTGCTTATGACAGGTGCAGTAGGATTGGAGAGGCTGAATGCCGAGTCTTTGGAACAACCCTGTGTTACGTCTGTAACAGTTAGGGTATAATTACCTGCGGCGACATTGGTAATATCTTTTGTGTTAGCGCTGTTGCTCCATGCAAAGGTATAGTTGCCCGAACCTGTTATAGCTGGCACTATGCTTCCATCGCTCAATCCGCAGCCCGGCTGTGTAAGCGCCGCGCTTATGCCGATATTGCAACACACAGGTCCATCTGCCACGGCCACATTTCCTGTATCTTTACAGCCTGCGGCATCTGTTACTGTCACTACAAAATTACCGGCAGTAATTCCTATTATGTTAGTTGAGGTTTGACTATTACTCCACAGATAGCTCAATGCCCCTGTGCCGCCTGATGCCAATGCCGTAGCAGTACCATCGGCACCACCCTGGCAGGTAGTAGGTGTAGAAGTTATAGAAGTAATTGCCGGTCCAGCAGGTTCGGTAAATACAATTGTTTGGGTGGTGGAGCAACTGGAAGCATCTACTACCGTGATGATATAGGTGCCTGCCGGTAAGTTTTTCAGAGGTAATGTACCGGCAAAGGGCAAGGCTTGCGTAGTTGGTGTGCTGCCGTTATCTACAGTTACCTGATATGGTGCTGTGCCTCCACTCAATGTAGCATCTACCTCACCATTGGCCTGACCGCATCCGGGTTCTACTTTACCGGCAAATGATAATGCTGGACCGTTAGGATTTGTAAGTACAATAGAAGTGTCTTTGGTACAACCAGATATAGAAGTATTGCTAACTGTAACAAAGTACTGGCCGCTTGGCAGGTTGCTTTGTGTAGCGGTAGCAGGTAAGCCGCCACTCCAGGTATAGCTATAGGTAGCAGCAGGTGTAGCAGAAATAGATATGCTGCCATTGCTTTGGCCGCAGGCAGGTTGGGTGGCACTTGCCGACAGGTTTAGCGTACAACATACCGGACCATCGGCTACCGCCACATTGCCGGTATCCTTACAGCCTGCGGCATCTGTTACTGTTACTATATAGTTACCAGCCGTCAATGTGCTTATCGTTGTTGTAGTTTGGGTATTGCTCCATACATAAGTAAGTGCACCTGTGCCTCCACTAGCGACTACAGTAGCAGTACCATCGCTACCACCTGCGCAGGTGGTAGGTGTAGAAGTGACAGAAGTAATTACCGGACCGGCAGGTTCGGTGAATACAATTGTTTGCGTGGTAGAGCAACTGGAAGCATCTACTACCGTAATAATATAGGTGCCGGCAGGTAAGTTGCCCAATGGTGCGGTACCAGCAATGGGAAAAGTTTGCGTAGTTGGAGTGCTGCCATTGTCTACGGTTACCTGATATGGTGCTGTACCTCCGCTCAACGTTGCATTTATGCTACCATTGGCCTGACCGCATCCGGGTTCTACTTTACCAGCAAATGACAATGAAGGGCCGTTAGGATTTGTAAGTACAATAGAGGTGTCTTTGGTGCAACCGGATATAGCAGTGTTGCTAACCGTAACAAAGTACTGACCGCTTGGCAGGTTGCTTTGAGTAGCAGTAGCCGGTAAGCCTCCGCTCCATGTGTAGCTATACGTAGCAGCAGGTGTAGCAGATATAGATATGCTGCCATTGCTTTGGCCGCAGGTAGGTTGGGTGGCACTTGCCGACAGGTTTAGCGTACAGCAAGCAGGACCTGCAGCTACAGTAACATTTCCTGTGTCTTTACAGCCCGAAGCATCGGATACCGTAACTATAAAATTGCCTGCGGCAAGTCCTGTAATAGTACTGGTAGTTTGCGTATTGCTCCACACATAAGTAAGCGTACCTGTACCCCCGGTGGCTACTACAGTAGCAGTGCCATCGCTAGCGCCCAGACAACTCGGAGGCGTTGAGGTTACAGAACTGATAACAGGAGGCGTTGGCTCAGTAAATGTAATCGTTTGCACGGTGGTACAGCCACCACCATCTGTAACAGAGATAGTGTAAGTACCAGCTGCCAAATTGGATATAGGCACAGTAGTAGCTATCGGAACTGTTTGATTGGTGCTGGTGCTACCATTATTCACGTTTACCTGATAGGGCGCAGTGCCGCTAGCAAATGTAGCACTAACACTACCATTTGCCTGGCTGCAACCAGGTTCCACTTTACCAGAAAAAGTAAGGGTTGGCGATGCCGGTGCCGTAATAGTAACAGTAGTAGTACCAGTACAAAGGTTGGCATCTGTGGCCGTAACAGTATAGGTACCTGCGCTAAGGTTGGATTTGGTAGCACCCGTGCCTGCACCTCCGGACCATGCATAAGTGTATGGAGTAGCTCCACCTGAGGCTGCCACCGTAGCAGAGCCATTGTTGGTCGATGGACAAGTTACATTTTGCTTGGTAGGATTGTTGACGGTGATGGTAGGGCATGGATTACAGGAAGGTACATTTCCGGCAGCTGTTATTATCAATTCCCTTCCTGTAGTATCCAGTACCCGGAGGGGAAAGGTGCCTGGTGGTGTTACGGTTGTTCCTGTTGCAAAATTTCGCCAAACCAATACCATTTTTGCACAGCCAGCTGGAAAGCTGCACGCGGCAACAAATGGTGGTAATGCAGGAACGCATGAATTACAATCCTGAACACTTACCTGGCGCTGCCATTTATATGCACCGGTAACACCGCCTGAAGCTGTAAAATTACCATTGGTTTCCCTGCATACAGTAATTGGTTGACATGTGCTAACTGAAATTTGCCTTGTTACTGCCTTACCGCAGCTAAGGGTATATGTAACTGTATGAACTCCCACTCCTGCTACTGCCGGGCTAAAGGTACCCAGTGCTGTATTTGTAATTCCCGGCCCGCTCCATATACCTGTTACAGGTGGTCGTGTACAGGTTACTACATCAACAGGAGCAAGTACTGAGAGCGTAACCGGTGCATCAGTTACACAAAAAGGGCCTGCCTTTTGAATATCCGCATCGCAACAATTATTTGGAACAATACTTACATCATCTATAAAATAATACGCATAAGGCTGGCTACCTCCCGGATATCCTGTATTAACCACTGTAGTACCTGAAGTAGGAAAGAAGTTTCCGATGACAAAATATTGCTCTCCACCTGTTGCCACGTAGTTCCATTGCAATCTTACCCAATCAGCTGATGTATCCACTATGGGAGAGCAACCGTAATTTAATTGCGGAGTTTGGTTGATTACGTTATTATAATTATTGGTACAGGCATCCCGCTGGTAATTTGTGGAGGACAACCTTATACCCAGATTATTGGTAGCAAAAGGCATCGTGTTGGCAAGACTTACATACATCGACACACAGTAACTTTGACCTGCTACTAGTGGGGTTGATGTTTTGCCCTGGATATATTCACGATAATTATTGCCTGGGCTATGCGTTATAATACCTACATGATGCGTACCTGTATGTGAATACTGGTATCCGAGAATATTGGATGGCATAGCAGTAGGCGAGCCAAAGCCCGGTATTGGCAATGTATTGCAAGCCGAGAACAAATCGGGTGAAGAACAACTATCGGCACCTGAATTGGCATCATCCCAGTTTAAAAGGTCAGTAGTATAGCCTTCCCCTGCAAAATTGGCGCAATTGCTGGAGGTATTTTCGAAACTGGGATTAACCACCAGATTCTGTGCAGTGGCTGATTGTATACAAAAAATAAGCACCGCAAAAGCAGCAAGTAAAATTCTTTTCATTTATCGCCTGTTGTAAAGGGCGCAAATATAGAAGAACAATACCGTATTAACGGTTGCGTGTATACGTTAATTTCTGTGTGGAAAAGCCCGTGTACTTTTCCACAACCAAAGCATTGATTTTGAGGGAAAAGCCTAGCTCTCCTCCGAGTCGAACCTGTTTACGCTCAATACCCCATCCAGTCCTTCCAGTTTGGAGGTGAGCACTTCCAGCTCCTCGGTATCGTGTACATATACCATTATCCGGCCTTCGAATATGCCATCGTTGCTGTCGAAAGATATGCTCCGCATGTTCAGGTTCAGCTGTCCGGTGATGATATTGGTGATCTTGTTTACAAGGCCCACATCGTCTATACCGCTTATGTGTATACCGGTAAGGAAAGCTATCTGGTGCTGCTTGGTCCACTTGGTTTTTACTATGCGGTAGCTGTACTTGGCCATCAGCTGCACGGCATTGGGGCAGTTGCTGCGGTGTATTTTTATACCCTCGCTTATGGTTACAAACCCAAACACATCATCGCCCGGCACCGGATTGCAACATGGTGCAAACTTGTAGTCTATTTTATCGCTGCTTTCGCCCATAATCAGCAGCTCGGCATTCTTTTGCAATGCCTGCTTCACCACCTCATCAAAATTGTCGGGGCGCTGGTGGTCTACCGGTCGTGGCAGCTTCAGCTTGCCTGCATATATCTCCAGCTTGGCTATTTCGTTCAGGTCTATCTTTTTGATAGCTATGTTGTAGAAGAAATCCAGGGATGACATAGATTTGTAGTAGTTCATCAGCAATAGCAGGTTGCCCTCGCTATCGTCTATTTTCAACTGCTTCAGCTTCTTGTCCAGCATATCCTTGCCCTGCTCTGCCACTACGCGCTGCTCGTCTTTCAGCGTTTGCTTTATTACTGAGCGGGCCTTTGCGGTCACTACATAGTTCAGCCAGTCCTCGTTTGGTGTTTGCTTTTTAGATGTCAGTATCTCTACCTGGTCGCCATTCTTCAGCACATGGCTCAGTGGCACCAGCTTCAGGTTTACCTTGGCGCCTATACATTTTTTGCCTATGGCACTATGTATCTCAAATGCAAAGTCGAGCGCTGTAGCTCCTTTGCGCAATCGCTTCAAATCGCCCTTTGGGGTAAATACAAATATCTCGTCGCTTACCAGCTCGGTCTTGAAATCGTTTACGAGGTCCATGGCATTGGCATCCTCGTTGCTCAATACATTGTGTATGCGCTCCAACCAATCGTCCAGGGCTGTATCGGGGTTCACTTCACGTGGCGCATCCATTAC
>DLGO01000130.1:0-33093 GCA_002482725.1 Bacteroidetes bacterium UBA7692
CCTGGCATTATCATCCCGAAGGGATAATAATCTGTATTCGATTTCTGGTCTACAGAATTCGCTATAGTTTGTATAGGGCCTGCCGACAGGCTAGCTAGCAGCTTATCGCTAAAGGTGGTCCTTACGTTGCCCAGGTGGTCACTTATCTCATACTCCTTATTGCCTACTACACGCGCAGTAGCCATTTCTGCAGGCAGTGTATTGCGCAGCTTCACAGGGTTAATACCCATAATGCCATACTGGAAAAGTGCATTGCTAACCACCAGCGGGTGATGGTATATAAGTCCCGTAGTTTGTGACCTGCTAATCGAGTACATATTGTTTGTAGCATTCTTTTTCAGCATCAGCGTTATATCACCTATGTTATTCCTTGCTGCATTTACCTTGTACATAGTACCTGCCAGCGTGGTGGTAGTGCCGTTTACAAAATCTTTAACCTTTGTACCTGATATAAACTGGGCAGGGTTTGCCGGGTCGCGCTCTGTATAGGTATAGCTTAGCAGGCTCTGGTCTCCGTTTACCTCTATGCTATTCAGCAGGTTCTCTGTCCACACTGTAGCGCTGCGCTTTATTGTGGCATCTGTTACCAGGTCTTCGCGATTGGTCAGCTGCTGCAGGTCGCTGCTCAGGCTAAGCCTGGACACCCGTGCAGCAAAAAAATCCGGTTTCATATCCACTGTATCATTCAACACATAAATACTCATACCGTCAGGGGCAAATTTTATCTCATCCTCCCCATTCATATCGGTTGTCTTCATGGTAGCTATCTTAAAGCTCTGCGGCACATTGCTACCCTGCTGAAACCTGTGCAGGTACACTTCCTTCTTCACGTCCGTAGGGGTTACTATCACTATTTTGGTACTGGCCACCCACGACTCGCCACTGGCCGGCCGCTCCAGTACGGCCAGGCCCTTGCCTGTAACACCCGTAGCATTAGAAATACTACCCGGCAATTGCCCGCTGGTAGTTTGCGACACGCTATATATACCCGTTGCCGGATCCTCCTCCACCAGGTAGTATACCAGCGAGGTTATATCCTTACTGTTTGTCCTATTTGTATATGGGGCTATATAATAAAAATCATTGTCTGTACCCGGCTTGCGTACAAAAGCCGTTTTGGCCCGCTCACTGATAGTGCCATATCCTGCATTGGTATGCTGGGCCGAAATAAGGTTAGCTACAGGGGCCAGGTTGCCCGGGTTTACCTGTTGCATCTCGAATCTCGACTGGCCTTCATTTACATAAGCATACAGCCTGGTTACGCCGTCATCGCCTTCTGCCACAGCTGTGCTTACCAGCGGCTGCGCAGTGCCGGCTATCGGCTTTCCATGCGGTTTTATGGTGCCGCTCAGCGGATCGTAGGCTCCTATGTACAAAAACCGCTTATCGGAGTATGCCGCGCTTATATAGTTATTGCCAACAGAGGTAAGGTACGATGGCCTTATGTTTTCCAGCTCGGCCGTTTTGGTAAACATTCTTGCTGTCAGCAGGTTGTCGCCTTTGCGCACACCCAGTCTGGAGCTGCCGAATATCGGCTGCTCGCTCATCCTGTAGTCTACGGCAAACAAGCCACTGGTGCCGGTAGTAGCATGGGTTCTGTCGTAGGTGGCCATTATATTGCCCGAGGCATCCCTTATGTAGTAGGTATATGTCCAGCCGGCGGGGTCTTCCTCTCCCGATACTTTTTGCTTTTTGGCCTTTTTTATCCGCTGCCCCATAGCATCGTAGTCAAACTCCAGTATCATTTCATCCGATGCTCCGGCACGTTTTACTATCCGCTTTATTTTGCCGTATACGTTCCACTCTATATCCATATCCTCCTGCTTATCCTCTATCAGGTTGCCTATAGCGTCGTATACATAATTTTGGCTGTTCGGTTGTGTTTTTATATCATCATTATAGCCCGAAACATCTGCATAATCACCTACCTGCCTCAGCTTGTTACTTTCGGCAATATATTTATACTCCAACTCATCAAATGCTGCCCCGTCGACATTTTTCCTGTTCAGGTGCATAATATTTCCATTGCCATCATAGTCATAGCTTGTTCTGTAGGCATCAGCATCCAGCGTAGCTGTATATGATTTGAACTCGCTCCCCCTTATCCTGTTCAGCTTATCGTATTGATAGGTGCTAAGGCTCTTGTCGGTAGTTGGCGTAGAGCTGCCAAACTGCCCATACTGCCCGTGTGCCCAGCTGGATATGTTACCATTATACAACTGCTTGTTGTTCGCTACCTGCATAGCGCCCCCGCTACCGGTATACAGGGCCGTGTGCTGTGCATAGTCCCTTACTACAAAGTCACCATTGTAGTAGCCAAGGTTCATACCAAACAGGTCCTTAGGGAAACCGCTCGTGCCGCCGGCACCATCGCCACCCGGGTCAAGGCTGTTGTCATCTATGTCATATATATTTATGCCCTTTAGCCAACCCTGCAGCGTGTAGTAGTAGTCCAGCCCTTGCAGCTTATCCTCCCCTATCTCGGTGCGCTTTAGCGGGCCATGCTTGTAGTAGTCATATTTAGCGTCCTTATCCCAGGTTACGTTGTCGGCAGAGGTATATACCTGGGTAAGCCTGTTATCCTCGTCGTAGTCATATTTATGGAAAAATTTGTCTTTGCCATACTCATTGTACTTCACCTTCAGCACCTTATTGCTTATCAGGTCGTACTCGTAGCCTATATAGTGCCTGCCTACGCCCGCTATGTCCTGCACCAGCCACTTCACATTGCCATGCGGGTCGTAGCTGTAGTAGGTGTAGTTGCGGTCCTGCAGTGTAGCATCATTGCCATCAGGGTCGGTATAAGAGTAGCTTACCCTGTTTCTCAGGTAGGTTTGCGTGCTGCCATAGTAGTCGGCGTTACCTGGTTCTGAGTACACGGTATAAGTTATCTCACGCTTATTGGCAGAAGGTGCAAAAGGGTAAGGTTTTTTGGCCGAAAATGCCACATCCAGGTCATCCTCACCTACTTCCGTTATCCTTCCCAGGTCGTCATATGTGGTATAGGAGTATTTATTGGCCAATGCCTGTTTTGCATTTTGCGAAAACCACAACCGCCCCAGATTATCGTATATAAAATCACTTTTGCCACCATCCGGTGTTTCCTGGCTTATAACCTGGCCAAGCCCGTTGTATTCGTATTTTGTGTCGTAGGTATGTAGGTTATAGGTATTCCTGTCGCCTACTAAATCTATACCATTTGGCGGTACTGTGCGTGTCAGGTTGCCTGCACGATCGTAGTAGTACAATGTATAGTGGTAGTAAGGCAGGTCGTAGCCCAGTTTAAACAAGTCATCTACATTCACAGGCAGCTTACACTTAGCATCGTATTCCTTATTGCCGCGTGCCTCATCTTCATCCATGCATTTAGATGTTTTGCTGTTCAGGTTAGATGCTATATCCATACCCGCAAGCTGAAAAGGATTTGGCGACTTCATCTCTATCACATCCTCCGGCAGCGGCTCATCCTTCTCTTTTATCCTCCACCTGAAAAACACATCCAGCGAGGTTAATCCGGATTCACCCGATACCGTTTTATCTATGGTCAGTGTATTGGATTTGCACCCGAAAGCATCGGTGATATATACCTTATATTTACCATTCTGCACCTCACTGAGCGCAACCGGGCTTGTTGGGCTATTACTGAATTTAGTAGTAATAATACCAGGTGTAGGGGTAGCATTATTCAGCACCTCCCATACAGCCTCGTATGGCCCGGTGCCACCGGTAACATCTACCGACAGCCCGCAACCGGGCATGCTCGCGCTTTCGGTTATGGCTATGGTAGTTACCTCCGGTATAGTGAACGAAGAGCTTGCCGTGCATCCATCGGCAGAGGTAACGGATACGGTGTAGCTACCGGATTCGAGCTCGGTAGCTATAGAAAAATTCGAGGAAGATACAGTTGATCCATCTTTCTGAAACACATAAGAATAAGGTTGTCCCCCCCCTGTCACTTTCACATAGGCAGTACCTAATTTTCCATTGCATACTTGCTCAGGGTTAGTATTAAGACTTGTTATACGAAACGGATTAGATAAAACACTAGGAAAAGTATGTGTTTTACTGCCGCAGCCATTTTTTGTAACTGTAACTGTATAACCTGAAATAGGTGTTGTTGATGCCGGAATAATATTAGACGCAGTTGTTGATCCTCCACCTGTCCATGCATAGGTAAAATTATCTGCATTATCTTTCGGAGATGGTTCTACTTTAAATGTAAAATTCCCTTCACAATCTTGTAAAACTTCGGGAATAATATCCAAATTATCGGAGCTATAATATATTTGAACTCCCGTTGTTATATCGCACAATTCTTTATCCTCTTGCCTTATCCTAATAGTATAGTTACCAGCTGCCAATCCTGTAAAGCTTATGTTATCAGGACTAGAAGGGTTAATTCTGGTAATCGTTTGCGACACGCCTGACCCTGTTAAATAGCAGGTGTAATTCCCTATAGATGCTGTATTTAATCTTGAAAGCTTTAGTGAAATTTCACCAGTGCCAACTCCCAAATTGCATGTTGGTTTTGAACTAATATCGACATTAACCTGCGGAGTTAATGTAGTATTAATTCTTTCCTCAAAAAAAATACATCCCTTATCTGAGATAAGCCTTATTAAACCTGTAAATGCTGGAACCGTATAAGTATGGTCTGAAACCTGGTACAATTGATTTGCCAATGGATCAGAAGTTAGCTGCAAATGGGGCTTTCCATTCATGGAAGGAACATAGCTTGCAAGTGTAACATCAAATTCACTGGTTATAGGACAATCCCCTATTTGATTAATATTAATCACGGGGCGAGGCAGATTGGCCTCCGTGAGGCCCGTCATTTTTGGAATAAAAACAAATTTACAGACTTGCGACTTATCAACCACAACTTCAAAATCGCAATTGGGTTCCTTTTCTAGGGTATAGTCTTCAATTTCCGAAATACACCAGTTATGTTCTACTTGATTATCCATTAATACAACAGAGTGCATACCCCCATAATTGTTCACGGGATAAACACTATAAGGTGATGTTCCGATATTACTATGAAAAGCATAAACTGGTTTAACACCAAACTTTTCAAACGTTATAGCTTGAGGATAATTATACGCTCCCGTCGGGAAATCAGGAGTAAGAGTAACATCTATTACACCACCTACCACGGGTGCCTGTGATACATCATAATAGCACAACCCTCCGTCTTTTCCTGTTATATTAACTTCATATTTCTGATTAAGTGGTACGTTGAAAAATTTCTTTATTCTACATCCTCCTTCTCCGATCCTGACCTCATAAGACAATTCAGATTGCAGTTGATCCAAGGAAAAATGATATGGCAGTTTGAGTGCCAAGCCAGCATTTGTCATTGGTATCTGGCCTGTAAGATTAGGCAAAGAAAAATTATACTTGGTATCTTTGGACTTATTATGGTCAATTTGGATTTTAGCAGGCATTACCAAATGATCTGCAGCATCACTATTAACTAACTGCGTTTCTTTCTGCTCTAATAATACTCCATTATACTCCCATTTAATGGACGAAAAATAGTTGCCAGAAACAGTTGCTGGAGTATTATTAAAGGGAACCTCATTAGGCAATAATGCAGGGCTTGCCTTAAGAGTTGCTATGCCGGTAGATACATAATATGGACGGTAATAGTTAAAACATTTGTTATTGCTACTGCCTAAATCAACAGCAAGACCCAAGTCGAAAAGAACACAACCAACAGTTATATTTCCACTGGTAAATGTCTTACACTCTCCCTGATAAACAACTATCCTATACATGCCTGCTTTCAAATTGCGGAATTCAGCTTTTTTGCCTTTGGTTAAAGCTGAATAAGGTACATAGGTCAGAGAAACATTATCGTATATCTCAAGTTCTATCCTCGATATATTAAAATTCACATCATACGGAATAATGTTTTGGCCTTCTATAGAAAAATCTATAACTCCTGTTCTTCCCTTACAGGATGAACAATATGGCTCTTCAACAACAATATTTGTAACTAAAGTATTGTAAGCAGAAGGAGGAAAGTATACTCCAAATCGTTGCACAGCAGATCCATCAGCGCTTATCGTAGCTCGGTAAAAACCAGAACTTAAATTACTAATTGCGGAACTTGTACTACCGTTGCTCCACATATAGCTAATAGAGGGAGGGGTAGGTCTAAATGGAAATATAATATTAGAAAGATCAATTCCGTTAAATATTATTCCAATACACGCCCAATTTATTTCAGGTGCAAAAATTATCAGACGCTGATCCAGCCTGGTTTCTATAAAATAAGCCTTACTGAAAGCTTCACCCGAACTTTTATGCATAATGGTAAGCATGTGCTTACCCGGCTTCATGCCACTTATCTGCGATGCATTTTCCAGTTCATGATCGCTCCAGGATACGTTCCAGTCGGCTTCAAAAGCAAGCCTGTCTGCATCACCGCTAAACATGTGTACCGTGCTGCCCATCCTGAATCCCGCAATGCTTACCATAGCCCCCATAGCAGTATCTGCCGCAGTAGTATCTATAAATACGTCCATTGATACAGAAGGTATGCCTATTAACCCATAAACAATCTTACCGCGCCCTTCTATATTTGGCATAAACGTGCAGCCATATACTCCGGGCTTTGGGTCTACCAATACCTGTGTGGTGTCAATTATAGTATCACCTGTGCTTGCCGATCGCCAGTAGAACTTACCCATAGAAGGGCCTATACCAAGCATTCCCTTTTCATCGGGGTCGGTATTTCTATAACCGTCTACTTCAAACCCCAGACCCATTTTCACTACATACCGGGGAGTAGTATCAGGATTCAGGCCCATCACTATTTCCGGCACAAAATACGCTTTACAGCTATCGCACAAAGACTGTGCGCCCGCCATGTTACAGGCACCAAGCGCCAGCAGCAATAGAATCCAACCTCTGGTTTGTTTTAATATTCTTAGCATATATTCAGAGCTGTATTTAGGGATTTTAAGGGAAGGTTACATTATACTTTCTCACAGGCGAATACTCAGGCCTAGGGGTGCCTACACCACCACTAGGTTCAGGGTCATCCGGCGAACAGCCTGCATTGCTCGTAGGTATAGTAGCATTGTTGGCTGCTGTATTTATACTTGTGCCATTTGCCAATGATGTGGTAAGGCTTACATCGCAGCCTGTGGCTGCCGGAAAATCCACATCAAACCCCCAATACTTTGCCTGCTCCATCATCAATTGTTTACACTCCTTCATTACTACACTTGTATAGGTGATGGGCTGGCAGGTTATGGTAGTACATGACACTACTGTACAGGTAAAATCACTTGCTGTTATGTCGCAAAATTCGCCCTTGCATTTACTGACAAGCTCACTTGAAATTTTATCTATCTGAGCATAGCTTATAGCATTGGCACCACAGCCACCTATATCATAGCAGCGCTCTTTCAGCTTACCCATTACCGCAGCGCGGAAATTGGCTCGTCTTTCTTCACAGGCTGCCTCGCACGAGCTTTTATAGGGGGTAGCATATTGGGTTTCTATTTCCGTGCTGTTATTACAATCCACTTCTTCTATATCTGTATTAGCTTCTTCCACTATCCCCAACTCGCTATCAGTCGGTGGAGGTGGCATATCCCTCAAAATCAAAAACATGGCTGTACGCTGCGAAGAGGACCATGTCTCATGCCCATATACACATCTGGATGGATTGCACAAAGTAATAGCAGCCGGTTCCGCATAAAAGCAGGATGCCATTTCAGCGCCGGAATTATTGTATACACCTGTCCTGCAGCTTCCGCCTGCTTCTTCTTCATCTACAAATACATTTTCATCATTATACTCAAAATACTTAAATGCAAATATTTTGTCTTTCAGATTTGGGTGCAGAACACCATGTGTTTTGTGATATCCCCTGGATTGCATGGGAGCAACAGGATTGGGAATATACTCATCCCATCCACTGCCTGATGGAAAAGCAGGGCCTGTAGATAATTTATAGTGCGGCACCAGATCCGGGGTCTGGGATTTATCTCCGTAATAAAACTCCAGCCTGTCGCCTGCCGGTCCTATATATATGGGAGTTGGTGTTGGCGATGTATTAATTACATTATCCGGGCTATAGTTGCTTACAACTCCGGAAGATGATCCATCATGAACTATTATCTGTGCAAATTTATATTTAGCACACTCCAGAAACTGCGTCACCAATCCCGATTTTATTTCTACCTTTTCCTGTTTGCGCATTTCGCTGCTAAGCTTTCGGCTAACAATCCATTTCATCAATGGCCCCATATCTACTGCTTCATTATTATCAAAGGCATCATCAAATTTGTTATCTGTCTTATCTGATGAATCTGCTATAGATTTTGTAGGCGCTCCCATTACCTCCATAGCATCGGTATAGGTACCCACTACTGCAATCCAGCAATCCCATAGATCCGAACAGGAATATTGAGTGGTAAGTATTGCCTCTTCCTTAGGCAGTATTAATGTACCGTCTTCATTTGCTTTGTACCATTTATCATTCACATCATCGTAATGCGCTTTTCCTGTATAGTACTTATCGTTTAGCATGTGGAATATCATAGCATTAAACTCATGATCTACCGTTCCTGTAGCGCCATGGAATACATAGCCATTCAAATCCTGTGTTAACCTATCGTTTATCTTATCATTCAAATCAACAGGAATAGCCTGTCCTTTTGCCTCATATGACCTTATCATCAGTGCTTCAATATTATCTGCCAGATAGCCATAAAAATCATAGTCTTTGCGCGGAGTTGTATGCTGGTAGTTAGCCCACACACCCTCTTCATCAGTGTTGCACTTATACGATTTCATTTTTTTCAGGCCCTTAAGAGATAATGATACAGGTCCACCGCAACAGCCACCACCACCTCCTCCGCTACCTGCGGTATTGTATGGCGTGATCACCGATATTGAGGCAATATCCTCTTCCTCTGTTGTCGGAGTTCCTGCTTCATCCAGTGTATTTATACCGTACTCTGCCATTGGAAAGTCAGTAGTTGAATATTCACCGATTCCCGGAATAGTACTATATAATGTATTGGAAGGATCGAAACCATGCAATCTGATGTCAGCTATCTCGGTATAAAATACCCCTAATGCTGCATCGCCGGTTATCCCTTTTATCAGGATATTGATTGCCTGGGTAAAAATGGTTATCTTCTTTTGCCTGGCAATCAGATTTGCATTTGCGCTATTTTTGCCATCTGCTGTAGGCATTAGTATCTTTTCAAAAATGTAATTTCCTGCAGGAATTTTCAAGCCGCTAAATGCAGATCCGGCTTTAGGGGAAACTACAGTATAGATATTCTGAAAACACGATAATGCCGTAGAGCAACTGCAGGCTGTGCAGGTGGTGCCAGGATTAGCATATTGCACCGTACTCCAATCTGGCATGGTAGAGTCTGCCGCGCTGCAGTTTACCGTTTCCGGTACAGTCTTAAAACTTTTCGATGGGTCATCCACATTAATTATAGAATAAACAATATCGTAAGTACAGTTGCCCTCAGCACACCCAACACTTATCTCATTAAAATTGCATTTGTAACTAAAGTACACATCTGTCGGCTCATGAAAAGATAACCTTTTTGCTGCTACCAGATTGCCCTGTGATAGCTGGTTTTCAGGAACAGATTCCCATACTGTAAATTTATCGGGCACAGTCTCTATATTCTCCCCTATTCCCAGCAAATTATCATTACCAGGATTATCGCTCAGACAGGTAGCTATTACTTTACCCATTTTATTTGTATAGGTAACAGTTGCAGTATTGTTAGGATCAACTACAACCGTCTTCAATATATCTTCTTTCTTAGGAGCCTCGGCCCCAAATACCCTAATCAGCTCTATTTCAGAGGGATTAGAATAGTAAGTACGCGTCGTATGCGGATCATCTTTGGTCATCCTAAGCTTGCTTGCAGGACCAGAACTTTCCAGGTGCCTGTCTGTTTTATCAGCAAAGAATACGGTTCTGGAATATGGGTAACCCTGTGCATCAGGAATAGGATAAGTTCCCTCCGGTTTCACTATCCCTCCGGAATAGTAATTACGCACAGAGCCGGTCATTTCATCCGCATTATATATTTTACTGTCCCTATCAAAATTATCGGCAGTATAAGGTTTGATAGCAGAACCATAGCCAACTGTTGTCACTCCCGGCTCATAGCCTCTGAAAACGGCTTGCCCGTTATTGTCTTTGGCATATGGCAACACACTTACTGCGCTTCTGCCGGAATAATCATAAATATTATTTGAAATAATTGTTATATCCTTTGACGGTATGTATACCTGGGTCTGCTTAGGTTGATTCAGATACGTTCCATACTGTACCACTTCTTTCCTGCTGTTATTTTCAGAAAAATACCTGGTAGAAATGGTGTTCCTGCTTGCATCATTGGCGTCATTAAAATAAAAAACATAGTTAGATGGTGTAGTGGGATGTAGTACCATTTGTGTTGGGCTAACCTGATGCCACTCTCCATAGTTATAAGGATTGGCAAATCCACCATCGTAAGAAGATCCTACCACTCTGGTTCTCCACATATAATATCCTTCTCCTTCGTTAATAGCGAGTGCTACTTCCCTTTTTTCTCCTGTCAACTGGATGGTGAGCGCTTTGCTCCAATCCACTTCAGCTGTAATAGGATATGTAGTTGTGGATATATCCCTGTTGTATAACCTTAGCAACTGAAATTCATATCCAGCAAAAGCGACATCATAAACAGGGCCGGTGGTACCACTTTCTACTACATTCCATGTAAATTTATATTGTTTGCCATTGGAAACAGGTAAATCGCCAATACAGACATAAGGGACATTGGCAATACTGGAAGTACTTGTCCTTAGTTCCGTCGTAATTCTGATTCTAACCTTCAAACTATTAAGTAGCAATAAGGAATTTGCTGCCGATGGTGAAGGTGACCCGGTAAAATTATAACTCAGTTGTCCGTTGCCCGTCAAACTTACATCAGTTGCCGTCTTCATCAGACTGCTCACCTCAAAATTAAAACCTGCTTCCGGCTTTGAGTCTGTAAGTTCAAATGATGCATTTTTTTTAATTATTGTACCACCAAAGTAGATGTCATCTACGCCTGCAGTAAGATTATAATTTGCAAAACCATACTTAAAATCATCTCCGGCCACAATACTGATCTGAATCCTGGAATTCTTAAAATCATCGGAAATAGAATTAGCTTTTGCCAAAATATTAGCCAAAGAAAATGACTTATCCGAAAAACTTACCGGAGAGCCGGATAGTGTGGTAAGTGTTGTCGCAAATAAAGGCACCTGATCTTCATAGATGAGATTGCCATCCCGATCCATAGATACAACACTCTGAGCAGACACAAAACCGGAGGCTAAAACTGCCAGTATAAAAATCCATATTTTCGTAAGATTAGTGATTTGCATGGGGTAGATTTTTATTTTCTATATCCTTAATTTTATAGGCTTTATACTTATCAACAGGCTTTCCATTAGCAGACAATACATAGTTTTTAGCCTGAGGCTTTAATACCGATTTATCCGTTTTCTCAAACTGAAGAATCTCTGTCTTTATTTTTGCTGCATAAGTTGATGAATTTTGAAGAATAGAAAGAGATTCAATCAAATTACCGTTTCTGAATTTGACCCTGAGTTCTTTGTATTTTGCATCCTTGCTTTTTGAAACAAACACTATATCTTTTATTGTATCGCCTTTATCATTCACGCTTGTATTACATGATTTTAAAACAAGACTCTTAATTATTTCATTACGCAGATCAGACATATTCTGAAGCAGGTTCTGACCTCCTTTCTGCTTTTGTGTAGGAAGCCTGATAATATTCTTTGAAGTATGGTCGGCCAGATAAGTATCCTTGCCATCTTTGTACATACTGAATTTCCTATTGTCGACCACGGCTCTTGACCCATATACCAATACTTCAAACTCTTCTGATGTGGACTTAAGTTCAGGAATTGAATAATAGACAGTTTGCCTGTATTTAAAAATATATGCCTCGCTGGTATCTGAATTTTCCTGCCCTCCAAATTGCCTATAGTATTTAAGAACAAGTTCTTTGCATACATCATCGGCAGCCATAGAAACATGGGCTGCAACCATGAAGAGAAAACCAAATAATATAATAAGTTGCTTTTTCATTTTATCTGCCTACTAATGGTAAGTTATATTGAGTTTCCTGAACAGTTTTAATACCTTTCTCTGTTTCTACCAATTTTCTCACCAACTTTCCTTCATCGTTATATTGGTAGAACACTGCAAAATGGCTTGGTAAAAATTCTGCCTGTAGCCTTTGGGTATTGGGATCATACACAAAGCATTTGGATTCTGATTTAAAGGGCTGAAGCTTAATATCATCAATCAATACATCAAAACTATTCGCAGAAGTAACCCTATTCTCAAACACCACCTTACATGCTTCCGGTTTACCTGATGATGTAACCACATTAATTCCTGAAATTTTCGCTTCGATAAGATACCAGCCTCCTACTGATGCAATTATTCTCTTTACATTACCCGGCTGCACAATTCCACCATGTGCAATTCCTATGCTAAAGTCATTTACTGTTATTGCCGGCATCGGATTATTCGTATTTTCCAACGGTTTTACCCAAAGATTAACCAATAGCCCCTGAGCCTCCAGATAGCTATCAACTAATACAGGAAATTCTATAGTTGAATTTCCGGTTACTTTCGCAGCTTTCTTTCCTGAGTGGGCATCTCCGGCAAGCAAGGAAGAATTATGCTCAAAGCTCTCGAACACAATTGAATTATATGTTGCATTCTGAGATATAATTGACGGCATGGAAAAATCCTTTGGGAATCTTGCGGCACTGAATATCTTAAGCGCGTTCATTTCCTCTAACGGCTCGCCATGAGGAGAGTATGCAGTAACCTTGGACATAAATTGCCACCCATCGGTGATACAATCGCTAACCTGAGGATTACATTCAGGATGACTGGCATTTACATCAAACAGTTGAAATGCAGACAAAATTCCTCCTTTCTTTATATTCCTGGCTGTATAAGTAGAATTTCTGTTGGATCCTAAAATGCTACCTGTATACTTATAAGAGTTTTGAGGCTTATATGACGTGGATACCGGATAGCGGTCCCCCGGTGTAGCAGGAGGAGCCACTCCATAGTCGTTAGCCACTGATTCAGATAGAAGTAATCCCAAATCCTTATAAGTTTGAAAAGAAGCAGATACAACCTTACTCTTCCAATCAGAAGCAGTGAGAATATCCGAATTTTCACCATACGTGGTTATGTTACCGGCAGAGCTCATTAACTGATTTGTATTTGCAGCATTCTGCGCTTTTTGTCCCATTGCCGGATAATACCAATGTGCAGGCAAATTCAAACTATTATAAGTTCCATCATGGGTTACCCCATTTGAAACAGTACCATTAAACTCATCGTAAGATCTGGTATATACAGGCTCTCCGGTTGCTTCATCAAATGCAACATTCTGAGTTATATGAGAAACACCATCCACAGTTGAAGTTGTTTTCTTAAGAATGGCCGGGTAACGTAGTACTTTAGAAGTACTATGTGTACCGATACCACTTTGGTTGAATGATATACTCCATCCACCAACCGTGACATAAACAACTATTGGCATGCATAATAAAATATCAATATCTAATTCAAATCCGAAGTCAAATGCGAAGTCTGAAACCTCCCTCATTTCCATAGTAACATCTTCTTCTAACCCCGGATTAATTTGTGAAGAAACAAATTGCATCTCAGCTGCTTCACCCTCACCAACCATTGCCATTTTTACACCTGTTACAGACTCTCCCGGTTCAAAGTACTCGGACTCCTGTTTACTGCTCAAATAATTCGAGCCCAAATATGCACCTCCGTAGGTTGCAATAGATTTAGATTTCCCATGCATCTGATTCAAAATGAACCTGAAACCTTGTGTCAGCCATACTCTATCTGCATTATAGTTAAGAAATCCAGCTGGAACATTAATTGCATCTCTTTCTGTGGATTCCTCCAGACTGGTATACTCCACACCTCTGGAGTTTATATTACCACCATAATATTTATCAAATGGGTAGTCCTTTACTGTATAAAATTCATGCTCTACAAAGCCTGCGCTACTGACACCATTGTGAATACTTTTTACAATGACTTTTGAATACCCAACAGAGGCTCCCGGAAGCAAAGATTCTCCTATGGGTCCCTCAACCAGAGTCCTATCCCTGCCGGAAATTAATCTGTTAAAAAAACTTTGCTTCAACCTTGGGATAAACGAAACCAAGACATTTTCTTCCCTGGCACTATTGGGCTCATTGGTGGCAACGCCAAAGCTTTTACCATTCACATCATTATACAAATACTCTTGCCCAAAAAGTTGCGCATCTCCATTCTCTAAACCCTTGTCATATGTAAGCAGTCTCTTGATCCTTAATCCACCTCCTCTTTTAGGTTTCAATACAGGAACTTTAAGATAAGAACCATCTTTGGATAGGTCTCCACAACTCCTGAAACCTCCAAAATTAAAGGCCAGATCCACCTGCAATGCACTGATTATACTCATAAAGTTTACTCCGCCTTTTCCTAAAAATACTAACTCTGCTACATCGCCCGCATTATCACATTCTGCCAACCCGTTATCAAAATCATCATACTCATTAGAACAATCCGCACTTTCTAATTTTTTAAGTTTTCCATTCGTCACGTACGAGTCGCAAGCTTTCCGTGGAAACAATATCCCCGAACCTCCATCACTACCTAATACCACATAAATCTTAGTGCCATCAATATTTACAGATTTCACATCTGCATAACCTGTGATAAATTCTGACTTGCAGTCACATAGCTTAGGATTATTAGTAGTAAGTGCATATAAAAATTTGAAGTAGATTTTATTCTTCTTTTTTATAAAAAAATCATCTAATAAATCTCTGTATTGATTTAGATACTGAGGGTCATCAATGTCTATATCATCCAGATTCAAATAATATCTGTTGTCATTGTTGGGCTCATCAACTGTATTTGCCAGTAAGCTAACCATAGTTGTAGCCTCTCTATCCTGAACATACTGATACTCATCCTCTTCATACTGCATTAAAATCTCTCCCCCGGATGGTAGTATAATTTGCTTCAGCTGCCATGCAGCAGGATCATATTTGGGGATGTCCGATTTGGACCTTTGATTCATCCATGGCTGTTGCCTTTCTCTTCTTTTTTCACCGTCTAGCTTACCTTGATATCCACCCCATGCATTCACACAAAATCCTGAATAAGCAGGGTTTTCATCAGAGGCAGTATAAGATGGCCAATCACCTCCGGTGCCCAAAAATGCATATCTGTCTATGATTTCCTTAGGAAAATCAGCCGCCTTTTTGTATTCATATTTAAATACATAAGGACTGATTTTTATATTCTGTACACCCTCGTATTCAAACCAAACCTTCTCTAGTGTTAGCTTTCCGCCCGACTGTCCGGAACTGGATGAATTAGGTATTCCGGGAGTTAGCTTATTGGAATAGCTAAACTGAACCGTTTTGATAGGTACATCCATTCGCTTTTTAGAGAAAAGGACAATTTTGTCCAAATACTCCAGTTCATTACTTCCTTTCTTATCCCTCTCGCCGGCATTTGTTGCAGATGCATCCAATCCATCTTGCCTGCTCGATGATGATTTTGGAATTAAATAAGCATTACTTAAACTTCCGTTACTAATTCTATCCGTTATATCCTGAAATGTACCGGATGTAGATTTGTTAGTAACAAAAAAAGCAATATGCGTAGACGTTTCTATAGCCTTTAGGTAATAAACCTCCTTTTTACCCGTACTGAAATTTGCCAGGTCATCCTTTACATCTGAATTTGAACCTAGATTGTACAAGTATCCATTATAAGGCATACGCCATTTATACCACTCTGATTTCTGGTAACCATGCTTTTTGTTATAGCTAAACTTTGTCCAGCCGCCAAAGTCACCCTCTGATGGCCCTGCCACACCATCTGCATCCTTATAATCAGGAGAAAAAATATTGGTAAGCAAGTAGTTTGACGCATAAGCTGTCGCTCTCCTCTCCCCTACCATGGTACTAAAATCAGGATTATCCATAGAAGGGTCAACTTCATTTACGTTGGTACTACAACTCGCACATTTATTGTACAGCTTATAATTTTTATCATTTGAAAAATTGCCATTTTCAGGAATATTGACAGACAGATCCACTTCATCCTTATTATACACCGGCAGCTCATATGCATATCTTGCTCCGTCAGTTTTTATTATTTCATAAGCCGCAATACTTTCGTCCTTTATAGACGCATCTAAAACAATAGGGTTACCACTAAAACTGGCATTAGGATTGGCTTTTACCACAGATGCCTTTTTTGAATTGATTAAAATCCCTCTGTTGTTTGCCGCACTAAGAGTATATCCATTGCCAGGAAAAACAGGTTCTACCACTTTAATACCAGGTATAGGAGATAAAACATTCAGCTGTGCCGGTTGAAGATCAAGTGGATTACCACTATTATTATACAACAGAGATCCTCCCATATCATTATTAAAACGATAAAAAACCTGCGCATTATCATCAAATTGATAAGATGGATCATAAGCTTTATGTGCAGATTTGGAGCCACTTGCATTAGGATCCGGAGCCAGCCATCTTCCCATAGAATTCACATTGACACCAAAGCCAAGGTTGACACCGATGCCTACAGGATTCCCAGTATTCAAATCTACCCCCAATGCCAAATTACCGGAAGTATTCACTATTTTATTGGGATAAAACTGGCCAATTGTAGTATGGTGAGCCTGAAACCCACCTGACAAACCCTCACCTACCGCAGAGAAAACATCTGCATTGTTAAAAGGAATACCAACGAAATGCTGTCTTTTAGAAAATGGATTAGCCTTCTCTACAAAATAGTCGAACATGTGGGTTGAATTATTCCCATCATATGCTTTGGAATAATTATATCCATGATATTTTTTTTCTGAAGATTTCTGATTATTTTGAAAATTGAAGCTTGCTGATTTGCCTACAGGAACAGGACCTACCGGGACGGTGGCAGGAATAGTAGTGCTTACATCAACATTCATGGCAAAGCCGGAATACTCAGATAAGGTAGTGGCTTTAGAGTTATTTTCATATGAAAATATACCCGTCGTGCTTGCCATATTTGCAATCATAGCCCCCGTTGGATTTTCCATTTCCGGTTTCTTAACACTGCATTTTACGATGGTCGTTTCATCATCTCCTGCTGCATCTGATAGATTCTGCATTTCACACTCCAAATCTTCTCTTGATTGCTGAGTTTTGGCTTGATTCATAAATAGTGCCGGATCAACTTTTCCATTAAGTGTAAACTCCCCTCCGCTGACATCTATACCCAAAGAACCAACTCCCTTTACATTGATTCCCATACCGATACTCTTTACCAAACCCATATAATTATTGTACCTCACCGATCTGTTCACGGATAACCCAATAGATTTATCTGCATCACTGCCAAAGAACTCCAAAGTCATTCTTTCGGCCATACTTACGGTCCAGTTTCTGCGCGTCTTCGAATAATACTTGATAGTCTCACCATCCAGATCATCAGGGAACCCACGCAGATTACGGTTCAGGGAGCCTGGATTGAGTGACCAGCCCAACCCAACCCAGGAGGCTTCATCTTCCACACCTCCAACACCATTATAGGCCAGTGACATGGCATAACCACCACCATATTCTCCAGGTACATTTATAACAGGTAGATTATATGAAAAATCGCCTGAGAAAACGTCTACCATATCCGAAGTGGCAACCGGAGTGAAACTTGAGAACTCCGGTGTTTGCGGACCGGATGTAAGTGCAAATGCAGTAACAGGGAAAACCATTTCCCAAAACATGATCAGTAAGACATTAATAAAGATTGCCTTAACTATTTTACTCTTTTTCAAATCTGAAATCATCATAGTTGTTTTTCTTTAAAGCCAGGAAATCGAAGAAGGTCATTCTTTCTAAATGTAAAATTCAAAAGGCCAGAGTTGAAAATTTCATCATTAAACTCTATCGTAATTTTTTCCTGCCTTATTCTGTCAATACTATTATCAAAGCAGACAATAAAGCTTTCGGAATTCTTTACTCCATATGTATTCTCTACAACTGCAAGTTTGGGATTTGTCCTATTGGTACCATTAACCAAAACTATACTACTGCTCAAATCAAAATTCAGATCATAAATCCTGTTCGTATATTGATCAGCTTTAGATATTTCCCTGAAATTAACATCCGTATTAGGCTTATTTTTAATTGCCTCATCCTTTATGGTAAGAATGAAATACAGTGCATTAGCATATGTTGATGAATCTGACCCGCGCTCCAGAACCTCCCTATCCTTAAATAAGAAATATTCTGATGGCACATACATTACACTATAATCTACTCCTGCTATACTCTTATTTTTTTTGCAACCATGATCTATATTATTCAACCATTTGTTTGCCTCGGATAAAGAGGTAAAAGCACTTTCGCTACAGGACTGCATACTTACCAGCATCACAAAAAGAAAAAAATTAAACGCCAAATTTTTACTCACCTTTATATTTATTATTTAGTCCATCCAGTAGTTTCGTAGATATATCATAGATAGAATCTCCATATAATATATTGCCCGTATTGGTAGTTCCCAGAATGATATCCATTTTATTCTCGCGTCCATATTCATTTATATATGCATTAACCTGTTTTATGACATTCCCTGTCATTTTTTCATCTTCGTCCTGAACAATTTTCGAATAATACTCAGAGTAAGAATTTATCTGGTATCTTAAACTATCTACCAGTACAAGTACTTTTTTTTCCGGCTTGGTTTTTCCTGATTGAAGATCTGAAAGAAGGAGGTTGTATCTTATCTTCATACTGTCCAAAGAGGACGTTTTGTCTTTAAATTTCCGTTCAAAAAGTTCTCTGGCATCTTTTGTACCCTTAAAATTTTCGACTAGAAACTCCGTACGAACGAAATATACCTTTTGCCTTAAAAAATAATGATCTATGCCTATATAGATTAATATACAAGCCATTAAGCCAATCAAAATGTTAGTTTTCATAATCTACTATTATGTTGCCTTCAAAAACTGAAGACCCGATCGTTAAATAATATCTATATCCTCCCCATTGAATTATATCACCCACTTTGCCATCCCATGTATAATTGCCGGTAGAGTTTGTAGCAGATACCACTGTTTCACCTTTAATATTCTTAATGATCAGATTACTTCCTGCAGTAGGATTTTTTACTTTAATCTTCATCAAATCATTGATGCTATCAAAAGGATCTATTTGAATCCCATCCTTCAGCTTTATAGAATAGCTATCCAATGTTGTGTCTTTTGAAATGGGATATAGAGAATAAGTTTTCCCATCAATTCTGCTTAAGAAAATTGTGTCCGATTCTCTGATAACTGTGTCCTCTAGAATTTCTTCATTTAATATATTCAGATTCGAACTTATACTAAGATTAATATCAAAACTATGATTAGTGCCGGATAGAGTAACTTCAAAACTACCTGATTGAGCAGCAGGCCTGAGTTTAATCACTTCTCCAGAAAAAAACTTTTGCAACATCCCAGGCATTTGAACTAAGAATGAATCACGGGTTATTCGGGTTATGTCAACCAAAATACTATCACCTGCACAAGGTCTTGAAGTATCGACCGCAATAAGATAAGCAGGTGAACAAGGTTGACCATTTACATAAGCTGTATCTCTTGTTAAGCACCTATGTACTCTTTTTGAATAATAAGTAGTTGTGGATGCTATATTAACGGCAAGTGAAAATCCCTGCCCAATAAACTGTCCGTTGCAACTGTCCGAATACCAATAATTATCAGCATCAGGTATAGAATCAACTGTTAATATAGCCAGCCCGTTTAAACAAATTGTATCGTAATCAGCTGTTATTATACCTGGAAGTATATCTTCAATATCCTGCAATCCAAAACTAATAGTCACCCGATCCACCGCAGCCCCTTCACGAAGAGGGAACACCACCGGATGCAGGTCTAGCATTTCGGTAAATGGAACTGTGGCAGCATATCTTCCATTTATATAAATATAAAATTCATCTGACGTTTTGATCAACACTAAATTCAAAGGAACACCTTTGTTGCCCGTACCGAGAAACATCGGTTCATCATCGCTGGTAAGATAAAGACTAGAATTACCATAGTCTTGCAAACTACCTTCCCCTTCAATATATCCTTCCGGAACCACCATAATTGCGAGGCCCGCCGCAGCTTTCATAGTACCATCGAAACCAGACGCTAATCCAAATAAACCCAGCATACTACCGCCATCTGCCAATTCAAACATGATTGCACCAGACTCGCCCTCTGGCAACACATTCGCTCCATAGGCATAATTAAACTCATCACCTACACCCTCATCATTTTCAAGATCATTGGTTACCAGAGCAATTAATTTGTGCTCAGGAGTTTCTTCAACATTGTGCAAAGAGCACCAGGTAGCCCATGCCCCTACCAGTGCCTGCGTCACGATAGAATCGCCATCCTGGTCTGTAATGGTAACGCTATAATCACTTATTGCAACAGAATCTACCCAAGCTGTTGTATCGCCTGTAGACCAATTGTAGTGGTATGGTGGCTGCCCGCCTGAAACCCTTGTACGCACACTACCCTTTGAACTAATATTATTGGCAGGGGTAACTAAAATACTGGCTGATAATACAGAACAGCCAAAATTCGAGAATAGGTTTTTAACTGTAGCTCCGGCTGTAAACCCTAAAACTACCATTCTGTAATTATGTGGTCTGTTTAGAAATTCGACAGTAGTAAATTCCGGACTTTCATTTTCACAGTCATATCTTTCGACATAAATAGAATCGCCTGATACAGAAACAACGAATTTATAACATCGAGTAGAATCATATTCCCCAATAAAAACAGAACCATCACCCGAAGTCCCAACTCCCGCTAATAATAAATAATTCTCAACTACTAATAAACCAAAACCCTGGTCTCCTTCATCAAAATTCTGAGTATGACTCATCATTACTGCACCCTGAAAATTCCGCCCCGCAGGTATTTCGAATGTATACTTTCCATTTTGGCCAGCACCTAGACCATTTAAACCTATAGCTCTGTTGGCAAACATTCCAGAGGATGAAGTTAAATTTATAACGCTATCGCCTCCTTCTCCAAAATTGATTAAAGTATCCCAGGCTAATTTATTATAAATGGTAAACTCCTTTACAATTGTGTCTAGTGCGGCATCAGTAATTGTGATAGTGTAATTCCCGATTGCCAAACCGGATTTTACAGGGGAGCTTCCACCAGATGACCACAAATAGTTATAAGGTGGAGTGCCGCCTAAAACAGAAACACTTATAGCCCCTCCCATATCAGGCTGTCCGCAACCCGAGTGATGTGTTACGGAAGAGGAACCGATTTGCAGGGGTACGCCAAAATCGCACATAATCCTATTCACTTTCCCTCCAGGCTTGCCAAATGCTACCACAGGATAAAGCATTTTATTTGTATGAAGTGGCTTTGTCAATCTAAGTACATTATTACAGAATACACTTATAGAATCGGTATCCTTCCTCATAGTAATCGTGAAAGGATAATCCGGAGGAAGAGTAAATAATTGCTCCACATTCCCATCATGCTCCATATCTATATTATATATGGAAGGTTCATTTTCTGCATATATGGGATTATAAATATCACTAAAAGCACTGATATCCTGAGGTAATATTCCTAGTGCCAAGCCTCTGGAATCATTATTAAAATTTCTATCCGAAATAAAACCAATTGCTACTGTATTACCATCGCTTCTTGGTATTTCAAAAGATATTGTCCCAATCTTATCATGCGCAATACCATTTCGTCCCATTGCTGCATTTATACCCAGTTCCGTGTTTATATTAATCAATTCATGATTCTCTGTTTCTTCCATTGCTTCCAGCATTTTCCATTTAACATTGGCACCAACAAAAACCCTGTTGGTTATTGTTTGACTGGAATTATCCGATATCGTAATGGTATAATTACCAGGGGTAATTGAATCTACTACATCTGTAGTATCACCGCCGGACCAGCTGTAAGTATACGGAGGTGTACCACCTTTTACGATTGCCTTTACGCTTCCTTTATTTGATACACCATTCGCAGCTACCACTTCAAATCTGGACCTCATCTTGCTGCAACCGGCACTAGTAAGCATATTACTTACTGCACAGCCCTTGTACGCATTTATTTCATACCGGTAATCGCTGCTGCGGTGCAAATATCTGGCAAGCCTTGCCTCCATGTACCCGGTAGAATCGCGCTGCTCCACTATTACAGAATCTCCCGTAAAATGGATACAGAATTGATAAAATCGTGTTGTGTCGTAATCGCCGATAATGACCTTAGGAAATTCCGTTGATTCTACCTTTATCTTATTATACAATGTGACACTAACATCCTCAATTGCTTCACCCTGTGTAAGCGTAGATTGACAGTTAAAAATTAATCCTCCTGCATTATCTGCAGGAATATCAAAGCATACCCATCCATTTTCTCCCTGCAAAAGTGTATTGACGCTGGATGCAAACCCTCCAAGGCCCGTGCAGACTACACAATCAGTATCCTCTTCTATTATATAAATGCTATCGAAAACTATCTCATTACCAATAACAATGTCCCTGATAATCGTATCAGCAAAGGATGTGACCGTTACTGTGTAGATACCCGCAGCAAGGCTATCAATATCTTTAACAGTGTCGCCGGTAGACCAATGAAATCTATACGGTGGTCTGCCATTTGTAACCTCCAAAGAAATAGCACCAATATTTTCTCCGCAAGTTGCATGTTCTATGCTTTCCGAAACAGCCAGTATATCCGGAATTATTCCGATACTTTTTTGGATACAGACACTGGTATCAGGTATCGCACAGAATCCAGTACCACATAAAGTTATATTGCGCACATAAAATATTGCAGGGCTATCTATGGCAACAGAAATTTCCGGACCCGAACCAATTAAAGTGCCACCACATGAGTCCGAAAACCATTGTACCTGATAAACCGGTAGCTGGCTCAATGTAAGGGTGACAGTATCTCCCGCATAAACAGAATCAACCGATGCATATATACTGTCCGGCACTAAGGCTGGTGGGCAGCTTAAGGTAGGGCATACAAAAACATCCTTAATATCTGAAGTATCCCAAGAGCAGGCTCCTTTTGTCGCAATGACCCTATATGAAGTTTTCTCTGTAAGTGATGTTTCCGTTAATGAATCAGGTTGAGGGTCCGGCCACCCTGTTACATCTATCCAATTCCCAGATCCCGTTTTCTTCTGCCATTTCTTTGTGCCGCTGGTACCTGCTACATGAATCACTACGGCAGTAGAATCAAAAATAGTATCTGCGCTTACTGTTATTATCCCTCCATTAGTACTAGCATCTCTTTGCGTTATGGAAAAATTATATGGCAACTCATCTCCTCTTGTTGATGGATTACTTGCTACCATGCGTATGCGGTATTTACTATTGCTCTTTATAGAATCAGGAATAACACAGACTATAGTATCGGCTATAGTATCTGTCAAACTACCAATTGACACAGGATTAGTAAATCCCCCGTTTGTATCTGACAGTTGTACTGTAAATACATTTCCTAAATTGAAGGACTTGTTTTTTCCAAAAGCGACAGTAAAAGCCTGAGAACCGCATAATTGGCGTGTATTTTGCCCTACTCCATAAATAGGAAGCACCGGCATTATCTTAATCACCGCAACATCTGCACTACCAATCGCGGTAAGGCTAGTCGAGCCAAAATTAGCAGTACCCGCAAAATTCATAGTAAGATAAATAGCGCCATCTTTATCCCAAGCCATACCCTGACATAAATCATTGTCTGAACTACCAAAATTGCCTGCAGAAAGAAACTTTCCGGAATAATCTGCACGCGCAAAAAAGACATCATTATTACCGTTAAGTATTATAGTATCCGGACCAATTTTGGTAGAAGCCGACAATGTACCACCAATATAAATAGTTGAATCTATAATCGTCATTCCGGCAAATCCTCCACTCCACATGTATCCTGCAGGTTTTACCCATAAAATAGTACCACTGCTATTGTAACGGGCCAAAAAGTTTCCATTAAATCCTGAACCGAAGTTGACGTTTAAGGTTCCGAAAATTGTACCGGTTCTGCACCTACCACCTACAAAGATATTTTCATCCTTATCCTGAACTATGTCATATATCCATTCGGGTCCCGCGCTGTAAGCGTTTTTAACCCATGAGATATTGCCATCCACATCCATTTTTGCAAAAAACAGATCCCCTTGATTATGGGGTAGCAATGAGTCTACACCAAAATATGCCTTGTTCCCATAACCACCTCCTATATAAAATTTACCATCTACAATATTAGATACCGCAAAGATTACATCTTCGTTTATGCTTTTTAATACTCTTGCCCAAATACAGCTTCCATCCTTATCGTATTTAGCAATAAATCCATCATACGATCCGGCAGAATAGAAGGTATCAGAGCCAAAGATTATAGTACTATCAAATTTTCCGGTTATGTATATATTGAAAAGGTGATCTGTAGTGATATTGTATATTGTACTTGTTTTTAAGCTATTGAGCCTTATTGTTTTCAGGAAGGTTCCCGCGCTATTCTGTTTTGTTATTATTCCGCATGATAGACCAGGTGCAGTATGAGGATCAGACCCAAAAGTATCGGTGCCTGCAAAGCTACCTGCATTGTATATATAGGAGCTATCATCAATATGCGAACATTCAATAATATTGTCTCTGCGGCCCCAGTATGAATAAGAAACACAGTTTCCATCTGAATCTAATTTGCCTATTGTAACCTGTTTACCCATTCTAGGTACCTGACTACAACCGCTATTAAAACTAAATGGTGAGCCAAAATATGTGGCCCGCCAGTTATTAACTCCAAAATATAGATTCTTGGATTTATCCACAGATATTCCGTTTGCCGAATTGCCACCGGTACTGCCTGCCTGGATAGCCCTTACCACATGCTGTGCAGAACTCCCGAAGTAGCAGATAACAAGGGTTATAATAACCACTATTCTGTAAAATAATCTGATCATTCTTAAGAATTGCTTTTAGTTATGTATATAGGGTGTATAGCAGAAATTTATACAAGGCAGATTAGCAATGGTTCGCCCGGTAGAAGCATGGCTATAAAAGCAATAATCAATTTGTAATTGAATGCCCGATAAGGCATCTAATCTCTTTGCAATTTTCATCCGGGCTATGGGTTATAAAGGGTTATAAAATCGGCAACTAAGGTTTCAACTACTTATCAAAAGTTTTTGTGGCAGAACTAGTTCCATTAGTATATCTGAAGCGCGCCGTTGCCACAAATCTCTTCAGATAAGGAAACGGCCCTTGGGGATAAGACAAAGTGCCATTCAGCAATTTTGCCTTTCCGCTCGATAGTAGTTGGCTCAGCTTTTCTCCTTTATTCAGGACTACCAGATTATTACTATTCTTTAATATAAAAAAGATGGAATCAATTGCAGATTCATTATCTATAGAAACCAGAAAATTTGCATCCATAGCTGCACTATCCGGCATACTATTAATGCGTGCAATAATTGAATCTTTATTAAAAGATACAGGCCTTGAAGAACTTGAAGTGTATGCTCGTTTTGTATGTATCTCAAAAAAATTTATACCGCTGGATTGGCAAAATAAATCAAATGAACACAGCACAATAATGGATACAAAAAGGGTGTTTTTCATAGGATATCGGGATTAATAAATTAGGATAAAATCTATATAGACTAGATGGATTTAATGGTTCAGGGATTGGCTGAGATATATTAATGGTTTGGTTAACAGGGTTTTAGCCATAGTTTATTCATTAGGATAGTGTAAATGTAAAAAGTTCAATTAACAAATACTAAGCAAATAAAATTTATTTTTTGTTAAAATTTTAAACCTGTTGATATACCTATATTACAAGCTTTTTTGCATTACTAAAAAAACGTTTTATAACTTCCAATTTGACCCTCATTTTTTATAAAACGCCCTTTTGTTTTTTTGCATTTTCAATAAAATGGAATCACGCGTAACAGAAACAACTACTAATAATTTAAAGGTATCTCCTTCTGACACCATTTTAGATTTCCCACTGATGTTTACAAGGCCAGCTTTCGTTTTTGTATCCTCATTATACACCAATCCCTTGTATAGCACCGGTGGCCATTGCATTGCTTTTACAGGAGGAACATCCAAAGGTTTATGTATGTTAACCGGGACAGGAACAATTTTTCTCTTCACCGGATTTTCGTAGCCCAAAAAAGGGTCTCTATAATCTGGCAACAATGCAAAGGAGTCAACAATAAAAGTTTCACCCTGTTCACTTTTATCAGGTAATCTACCTGATCCGGCTTCTGCATTACCACCTTTAATATAATCATAGATTTTGAAAGCTATGATACCCCATATAGCAAGTACTACTACAAAAAGAAAAATAGTGCCGGCCCTATTTTGCATCAATTAATATTAAGTTGTAAAGTGTTGGAATAATTACTTGAATTACCTGCTTTATCATAACTTCTCACATCCCAATAGTAAGTTCCCTGAGCTAAAGAATCGGTATAGGAAGATGTTGTAATCGCAGCCTTTCGTATAACATCTGTCAAGCCACTATTGCTATAGATAAAAATACTATCCGTAACAGGACTACCAGAAGTATTGTCCGAGGCCCAGGTAAGTGTAAAGGGTGCTTTGGTAAATATTCCATTTGCAGGAAATAAGTTTGTAGGGCTGCCGGGTGGAGTGGCATCAATCATTACAGTACTTTGAGAAAACGGTGATACCGAACTGATGTTTTGAGCACGTACACGCCATGTGTATATTCCATCCGATAAAAAAGTATAAGAAGCAGTATCACTTGCTCTTGCAGCATCCAAATAAAGCAGGTTGCCAGATTCATTCAGCAGTTCAAACCTGTAATCATCCGCAAAATAAATTTTGCTCCATTTAAAAACCTGATTATTCTTGTTCGAGTAACTATTATTAGCCGGCAATAAGAGGGCTACACCTTGGTTTCCAAGACCCGTTGTACTATCTACAGAAAAAGTACTGGTTACAAAAGGTGTTTCTGAGCTTGAATTCACAGCCCTTATCCGCCACGAATATTGGCCTGGTTGCAATTGAACAGTAAATTTATCCGACGCTACATTGCTATCCAGAATCAGGTATTGTACATGCTCAAAATCCGGCTTAACGATTTGCAGTTCATAGGCAGAGGCTCCCTTAACTTCACTCCACCAAAAGGTAACGTTTCCCGAAGGAGAAATAATACCATTGCCGGGAGCCAAAACAGATATTGCCTTTTTATTCAAATTAGTTTCAATTATATCTGAACAGGAAGAAAGCAGAACCGCAAAAGTTATAACCCAAACGAAACTTTTAATTTTTTTCATACTTGCTTATTGTTTTATGGTTTGGAAATATATGGCCACATTAAGATTTTTCTTTCTTGTATCATTATCCATTTCTACACGATAATACGCCGCACTTACAGGTATAACAGGCACCTGATGCTCCAAGCTATATATAGCTTGGAGCAACTGTTTAAATGACCCTTGCAGTATAACTTCATTTGTTTCAATACTAACGGAACCATTAGCAGACAAGGTGCTATCCGGATAGCTTTTCAAACTAGCTCCATGCGCATCACATATCCTTATAACCTTTTCCAATATCTGGTTGTGAACAGAGTTTTTATTGTTCATACTATTACCTGATACATTATTTAATTGTGCTTTTAATTTCAACACCTCATCCGATGCTTTAAGTGATTTTTCTGCCTTGTACTTCAAATCACTGTACCTTTTAAATTCTGAAATGGTAGGGGAAATAACAAATCTGTAAAGCACCAATACTGTCAAAAACAGTAATATCAGCAGGATATTCTTTTGCGTTTTAAAAGGCAAATTTGCAAATCGTTTCACCATTATTGTAAGTGTATTTCAATCAAAAAGCTACCCGGCTTCGCCATATCACTCTTGGTATAATTGATTAATGAAACATCCTTTGCCCATTTCATGTTTTTCAGATCCCGGATCCAGGTCGTCAGGTCACTACTACTTTCCGCATTACCTTTTATCTCAATTTTTTTATTATCGAACAGATAAAAATCCTGGTCATCGCTAATTATTCGTTTATTGATATTCAATTGAATCAGGTTGACAGATTGCGGCAACGAAGCTGCAATCCTGTCGGCATAAAATGAAGTTTTAGATACCCCTGAAACATTGCTAGAACTAAAAAAATCAGAATGGTCTTTCAATACTGCACTCAAAGAATCTGCCAGGTACATGTCAGCACTGTTTACAGATATCTGATATTGATACTGACTGTTCCTATCAAATAAAAAAAGAAAAACTATAGCATTGATAAGCACTATAGTGAAAACGGATATTGCCATCAACACAGCGTTTCTCTTTAGCTTCAGCCTGCTTCTGAATATTTGTCTACTATCATTTATTGCATTTACATTATTGCTTAGTTGTTGAATAGGGGAGAACCAAGAGAATGCAGCTGCATAAGCACTTACCACTGCAGAAGATTCAGCGGCGCCATTAACTATTACTGTATTGACAAAATTATCGGATTGCTCCAAATCATCCATTACATTATCTTTAAAATGAATCCTGGAATTCCCTAAAATAAACCATCCATCCGGCTCTATTCTCAACAGTTGAGCAATGGACTGAATACCAAGCTGGCCTATATAGCAACCAACTACATTCTTACCAGCATTATTCAACTGATTTATAATATTATCCAATGGCTCCTTTCTTATAATAGATGCCAGTTCACGTTCTTCCCCTATTCTAAATAACTGAGAATAGAACAAATCATTGTTTGCAGATGGAAGGATACTTGCAGGAACTGTATCCATTTGCTGCACAGAGGAGGCATTCAGTTTTTTAAACAGTATCCCTTTCCCGGTAACAGATAGGATAACAGGGATATCATCCGGGATCTGAGCAATACATTCCGCAAGAGACTGGTCACTTTTGCTATATACAGTAAGCAATTCCTCTTTTACTTTTTCCACTATACATAGCGCAAAAAGAATTTCGCCATCATGGTTAAAAGACACTTCTATACCAGATGACTTATTTATCTCCCAAAGCCCTTGCAAACGAAATGACATACTCTATCAATATAAAACTGTGGGTTTAACCAAAATCACCAATTTACTTTTGCTTCTGGACTTATCTCGATTACTAAACAACCATTTAAGTCCAGGAACGCGCGATAGCCCGGGTACTCCCCTTCCTGAATCATTCACAGAGTTTTCCTCAAGACCACCAAGGAGTATCATCTCATCATTTTTAACCCTTATGAGGGACTTAAAATCCCTCGATGTATTACCAGGAGGAGCATTAGGTGAAATACGCTCAGTAAAATTGGATTGTCTAACGCTTATGTCAAGCGTAATTTGCTCATCACCCGATACAATAGGATTGATGGTAAGAGCCAAATCAGCATTAACCGGCTTATACTGCTGGGTTATTATATTCTGCGGATTTTGCGAACCAATGACGTTATTCTGGGTTTCCAGATAGTATTCTGTCTTTCCTATGCTTAGGCTGGCTTCATGCCCATTTAGCGTTGCAAGCTTTGGTGTAGAACGCAATCTGAGTGAGCCATTTTCTTCAAGCAATTTCAAGGTTATATAAAAGTTAGGGGTTACTTTACCTAAAATAAGAGAACCTAATCCACCTAATCCACTGATTACATTATTGATTGACTGTGCACCAAAAGTCATATCAAGTGCCGGAAAGATTGTGCCCTGCGTAGTTACAGGCTTATCACCAATACCGGCACTTAGACCTTTGCTTACTGTTGATGCCTTGCGTACTTCCATTACTATTACCTCTATAGAAATTACTGGCACAACCCTATCTAAATCATGAATAAAACTTTCAAGTTCATTTATACGCGGATTAGATCCTGACAATATCAAGCTATTCAAATCCGCAAACATTTTTATATCCACACCTTTTTTCAGATCCGCAGGAATGAAATCAATGATCTTATCTACCGTACGGAACTTCAGTTGCAGCACTTTAGACATGCGCAAGCCCTCCAGATTTCTGTCGCCAACAAGATATATTCCATTTTCCTTTTTAAATGTGTAGTCAGTACCATTTAATAAATACCCGAGAAACTCTTCGTATGTAAGGTTAGATACTCTTAATGTAGCAATCCCCTTGATATCTGAGAATAAATAATAATCAAGTTTTAACTGCTGGGTCACCTCCAGAAATATCTCCTGAATCGGCATATTGCTTGCATCAAAGGATATTGTTCCGTTAGTTACAACAATATTCAATGGTCCTGACTTTCCCTTTTTCTGCCCTGTCGCAGAAGCTTGTAAACTACCCGGCGGTATAGAACTGCCTACATCTTTCTTATCCAGTAAGAAGGTACTATCTGGTGTAATAGTTAACTTATAATTATTGACATAGGCAAACAACTCAATAGCACTTGCAAATGGCTGGCTTTGTATAAAAGCACTTGCCAGTGTATATTCTATATCCGAAGAGGCGATTACATTTCTACCCGATAACGTGGTTATTTCCTTAACTATAGCATAAAGTGAATCTTTTTTAACATCAATGCTCAGAAGATCTTTAGGAGTTACATAAGAAATCTTCAGCATGCGCGGAGCATTTACTACCTTTTTTGTAGTATCCACCGGGCTTTTGTACCTGCTTATATTTATTATGCTTCCAAAAAAAGAAATATCCAAATCATACCTTTTACACAGGAATACAAGAACATCCCTTACCGGAACTTTATAAAAATTATTGGCGACCTGATTATTCAATCCATCATCTACACTGATATTCAATTTACTTGATGTAGCTATTGCATTAATAAACTCAGATAATGTAACATCCGAAATAGCTAATTCCACCTTTTGCTTCAATCCCGGACTAGTTCTGGAAAACGTATCAAGCTTAGCCTGAATCGTATCAAACCTGGTTTGCGACAGGACATCGGTTTTAGCAATAAAAAAAAGTAAAAATACCAGTGTATATTTCAATTGGGCCAAGTGGTTCTTCATAGTTAGTTAGGTCGCTAATATAGTATTTTTATCAATTTATATAAAATGAAGAGGATGTCACTATTTCCTCCTTTCCAATCTATAAACATCACCATTCACAATCTTACATTCCAGGCCATTTGTTATAGCAAACTTTATCATCGCATCAGAGAATAGTTCCTTGTCAATTGTGGCACTTACAAGCATATTATCCAGCTCATTTTTGTATACTATATTTTTGCCTGATAGCATTCCAATTTCACGTACAACTTTGTGAAGAGAATCAGACTTTATATTTATACTTAAAACGTCCCTTCCCTTAATATAACTTATATTAGGCAAATGAACCGGAGCAAATGTAGTATCAATTGTAAGGTGTTTTTTTACAACCATTATTGAGCCCATAAATGAAACATCCAGATCATACTTTCTGCATAAAAAAACTAACGCATCCTTTACAGAAACCTTAGGAAGGTTCTGGACAATGCTAGTAGACTGATCAACTTCATCGTAGCTGATGTTAATTCTTCTGCTAGACGCTATCATTGAAATAAAATCAGCAATTCCCATTTCTTCTGAACCAATGCTAACTTTCTTTTTTAACCCGGGAATAGACCCTGATAATGTATCCAACCTGGCATTGAGCACAACAAATCTATCCTGACATAAGACAGATTGAAACATCAACATGATAGATAGAAATAAGGTGGCGCGTATGGCTAAACTCACTAACAAGGGTATTTAAATACTTTCAGGGTTAAAAAACTTTAGCGAGCAATGTTAGTGTAAAATTAATTGCAATGCATAATTATTGAAGCAAACCCTTTTAATAATGTTAGAGACTCTATTCTTTAATACTTTTCATTTCTATTAAAATTCTTAGATGGTCGAGGGATTTTTTAATTTTGCAACTGAGGCATTCAGGGAAGTGGGTTCAATTCCTATCGCAACCTGAACTTACGTGTTTCACTTTTGCTTCACTAAGGGTTAAAAGAAATTTGAAAGTATAGAAATAGCAAGGGTTTCAGGATCGGTTCAATTCGCTCACATAGTCTCATCAAAAAGAGTTTCATATATGGTGTAAGCTGATCGTCCGTTTGGCTAAGGGTATTTTATTACGCTAATGACCATGAAGAAAGCCCAATAACGATAGCCAGAAAAGTGCGTGCTATTTCGGATTCAATAGATTCTGTCTAGTGATGAAATCAATATTTAAAGACTAAGGATGCCTTTTCAATTGAGTCAATCAAAATTGTTAAAGCTACTTTCCTTTCAAATAGAGATAATGCGTCCTTTTCTTTGACTATATCAAAAGCATAGAAATTTAGAAATTTGGGAAAGAAATTGAAGTGTTAGGGTCAACCTTAGATAATTTATTTCTCAACTCTTCATTTTGCTCGATCGTCTCAAATGAATCTTTAAAAGCACTAAGTTCGGTTATCCTTACCTCTCCTTCATTATATAGAATATGCTTCTTAGAAGTATTCTTGATAGTCCTGATATATTCTTCATTTAAAATCTTCAAAAGTTTTGAAAACTGAATTTTCTCTTTGGCAAAATACTTTGTCCAAACAAATTGCTCTATCTCATTTATTTTTTTTTGAAACGCTGTGATATTTAGCTGTTCTGTTTCCTGCATGACTCCATATTTGTATTACACCATATGCAAGTATAATTCAATGCTGTATCGATACATAACGATAATAGTTATCCACCAGTAGAATTGTTGTACCTATGTTGTACCCGAAGAAAAATCTATAAAATAAAAAAGGGCCTCAGTAATCCTGAAACCCTTGCTGTGTCTTGTACCCGGGGCGGGACTTGAACCCGCACAGCCGCAATGGCCACAGGATTTTAAGTCCTGCGTGTCTACCGATTTCACCACCCGGGCAAACACTAAAAAGAACTTCGTACAAACAAAAAATGCGAGCAATAATGCTCGCATTTTTTTCGCTTGAGCGGGAGACGAGGCTCGAACCCGCGACCT
>DLGO01000130.1:33128-65161 GCA_002482725.1 Bacteroidetes bacterium UBA7692
TACCAACTGAGCTACTCCCGCATTACTTTCAGAACGTTCCCATTAATTTGGGACTCCCAATATAAACGCTGTTTCCAAACTTGCAAGGGCTTTTTAGAAAAAAATTTATTTCCGCCTTTTAGCCCTAATATTCTCTATGCTAAACTGTTATATCATCCGCTCCCACAGGACTCTCATCAGGCCCGCTATGCTGGATTACCTGCAGCCATTGCTCCACCGACTGCGCATCTTCTATGCGAAACTCACCCACACCCGTTCTGCGCAGCGCAGTAAGGCATGCTCCACATGCCAGCACCTTGCCAAAGTCGTGCGCTATACTGCGTATATAAGTACCCTTGCTACTATTTACACGAAAGTGTACATACGGTAGCTCTATGCCGGTTATATCAAATTCCTTTATAGTTATACGCCTTGTCTTCAGTTCCACCACATTGCCTGCACGCGCCTCAGCATACGATGTTTTCCCATCTACCTTTATGGCAGAAAATATAGGCGGCATCTGGTCGTTTTCACCAATAAATGAAAGGGCAGCTTCGCGTATCTGCTCCTCCGTTATCCCATCTATAGACTGTTCGCTATCAAAGGCCGACTCCAGGTCATAGCTTGGGGTTGTCTTGCCTAATAAAAAAGTTCCAGTGTACTCCTTATCATATCCCTGAAACGAATCCAGTTGCTTGGTAAACTTGCCCGTGCACAGTATCAGCAAGCCCGTAGCCAATGGGTCCAATGTTCCCGCATGGCCTACTTTCAGCTTCTTCCCTATCTTTTTCTTTAAACTGTAGCGCAGTTTATTCACCACGTCAAACGAAGTCCACTTCAGTGGCTTGTCTACCAGCAGGATCTCTCCTTTCTCAAAATCCATTAGTCAACCAGGTTTAACGAGTGGCCAGTAAGCAATAGTATAATAATGGCCAGGCCAACTACTATCCTGTAGTAGCCAAAATATTTCAGTCCATAGCGTGTTAGCAGGCTGATGAAGAAACGTATAGCAATAATGCCCACAATAAAAGAAACCAGGTTGCCTATGGCAAGCAGCTCTATATCCGTAGCACGTACATCGTCATACACCTTTATAAACTTATAGGCCGAAGCGGCGAATATGGTAGGTACGGCCAAAAAAAATGAGAATTCAGCAGCCCGCTTCATATTCAGCTTTTGTACCAGTCCACCCACTATGGTGGAGGCAGAGCGCGATACGCCAGGTATCATAGCTATGCACTGGAAACACCCGATAATGAATGCCTGCATATAGCTTACATTCAGCTTATTCAGCTTCATTTTGCGCTCCTCTATGCCAAACTCATTGGTTTCCCTTACTTCTATAAAATCCGGGTCATGCTTGGCATCTTCTATCTGTGGTGCAAACCATTTATCTATAAATACCAGCACTACTCCACCTACAAACATACTGATACCAACAGTCAGCGGGCTTTCCAGCAATCCGTCTATTACATCGTTCAGCAGCTTGCCCAGTATGGCAGCAGGTATAAATGCTATAAGCAGCTTGTAGTAAAAATCCATGGATTGCAAAAAGCGCCTCCAGTACAATACCAGTACAGAAAGTATGGCACCAAACTGAACAGCTATCAGGTAAACCTTAGAGAATTTTGTATGCTCTATGTTCATCATGCTGTCCGCCAGTATCAGGTGTCCCGTAGAGGATATAGGAAGATACTCGGTCAGGCCTTCTACAATTGCCAGTATAATGGCTTCGGTAGTGGTCATTATGCGTTAGCCGGTCTTTTTAGTATGGCAAAGATTTCGATACCAAAACCTATCAGGATAACGATAGGCGCCAGCGTTATGCGTTGGAAGCTGTATATCTCATCAGCAGGGAATACATTAGGGTCAGTAGTTGTGCCACCTGCCATCAGTGCAAATCCCACGAGGATTACTGCAAGCCCTGCAAGCATAATACCGTAGTTGATTTTATTGAAAAGAAACGGCTCTGAAGATGAGTTCTCTTCCCTGTTTACCGTTACTGCTTTGGCTTTCAGATTTTCGCCTTGTAATTTTGCCATATTCTATGTCTTAGTATAATTCGTCCGGTTTGTACCGCAGGTAGCGCAAAAGCGCAAAAACCGTACTGAGTGCCGATACAAGCTCTGCAAACAGCAGCATTGCTGCAAATACAATCGCGAAACTAATCAAATCATCCTGTAAACCAAGTTCCGGTAACAAGTCATTAACATAGAATATACCAGCAAACAAGAGCGTGCCGGCTATTACTGTACTTATAAATCCATTTAACAATGCCTTGCCTATAAACGGCTTGGCTATAAACCACTTGGTAGCCCCTACCAGCATCATGCTTTTTATCATGTCGCGGTTACTGAAAATTGACAGGCGTATCGTATTGAAAATCAACAAAACAGCAAAAACCAGCAGTATAGCCCCTATAACCATAGCCACCATAGACGTGCGGGCAAGTATATTATCCACCGCGGCTATCAGGCTCATTTGCACCGAAACCTCCATTACACCAGGCATTGACCGCAGTTGGGGCTGCAATTTTTCAAATTGCTTTTGTGATGCATAAGCCTCTTTTATATATACATCAAACTTTGCATACAGCGGATTATAGCCCAGCACATCCATAAAATCCGTGCCCATTTCCTTTTGCAGGATCTCTGCCGCCTTTACTTTAGAGGTGTAGTCTACCCCTTTTACAAACCCAAGCTGCAGTATCCTTTGGCGCAGTTGAATAGTGGCATCCGCCGTCAGGGTGTCCGACAGCACTAGCTCTACCGCAAACTTCTCCCGTACATCGCGCTTTATTTTCTGGGCCTCTACCAGCAGCACAGCACCCAACCCCAACACTATCAATACGAGTGTCATACCAAAAATGGCATATATGTATGATGTATTGCGTTTTACTGTACCCACGGTTTTTTCCTGTTTAACTCTTCAAACGTAATCCTTACAATTCTATTTCGGCGGCGGCTCTGCTGTTGAAAACAAATGGCTGTCCATTTTTTTAGCAAAACAGTTGCCAACACTCCCTACAAATTAAAAAACTTTGCGCTTTGCTCAAAAAATTTATTTTTGCGCGCTTAAAATAAGGCACTGTATGTTTTGGACATTAGAATTAGCATCATATTTAGAAGAAGCTCCATGGCCTTCGACAAAAGACGAATTAATTGACTTCTCAATTCGTTCGGGCGCTCCCGTAGAAGTAATTGAAAACCTTCAGGAACTGGACGACGACAGCGAGCTGTACGAAGGCATTGAAGATATCTGGCCGGACTATCCTACCAAGGACGACTTCTTCTTCAACGAAGAAGAATACTAGAATCGACTGGTAAAAAAATTGAAAACCGCTTCTGCAAAGGAGCGGTTTTTCTATTTCAGGTACTTACCACTTCAGGCATACCAGTGTGCTGCCATACCCATACTGCCCGTGGTAATCATTATCGAAGCTGCTCACCATCGGGTGCTTACCCAGCATCTTATGTAGTTCCTTCCTCAGCGTACCCTTGCCAAGGCCAAGTATCAGCCTAATCTCCTGCTTACCCGCCGCTACCGCCTCATCTATTTTTTTTTCTGCAAAATCCAACTGGTGCAGCAGGGCTGCCGTGGCATCCATCCTGTTCTGCCTGGTAAATGACACCTCCAGGTGCAGGTCCACAGCATTTACACTATATCCGCTCACCTTATTGCTAAAGCCGGGGTCTGTAGCGCCCATCATGTACTTGCGCAGCAGCGATGTATTGATTCCGGAAGATGATTTGGTGCCTTTCACGCTGCAAATGTAATAAGTATAAAAAAAGGCGGCAATACTTTCGTACTGCCGCCTTCCTGTCCAATTAACCTTGTGTTTTAATCCAATGATCTCATCACTTCTTTTACTATGATGTCCAGCATCTCTTTGTCCTGCCTCGCTTTTGAATATACCATCAATCCCTGCAGGCTCGAGGTAAAGTAAAAAGCAAGTGCTTTTGTATCCTTATCTTTTGAAATCTCTCCGTTTTCTTTGCCCTTGTTGATAAGGGTTACATACATATTTTCCAGGTCATCAAAACATGCCAATACCAGTTTCTCTACTGCCTTATCGTGCGGTGCAAGCTCTGCAGCAGTATTGGTAAGGAAGCCTCCACGCCTATAGCGCGAGTCGGTAAGGTCGGCAACAGCGCTCTCGAATGATGCAGCTAGCCCCTCACGCGCCGGCAATGCGGTTATCAGCTTTATATTGTCCTGGGTGCGCTTGCGGTAATTTTCCAAGGTGGCCATAAACAGGCCGTGCTTATCCGTAAAAGCCTCATACATACTGGCTTTGCTCAGCTTCAGAAAGTCTACCAACTCCTGAACAGAAGTACCATTGTACCCCTTTGCCCAGAACATTTGCATAGCTTTATCTAAAACTGCTTCATATTTGTACTGTTTTGGACGTGGCATTATCGTAAATTATAAAGCAATGATACATATAAAAAAACATCTTTACTCCTTGATTATCATATATTTTATATCACATTAACAGAACAAACGTTCCATAAATTAATATACTGAATGACAAGACTTAGTGTAAATATTAATAAGATAGCGCTCTTACGTAATTCGCGCGGAAGCAATATTCCTGACTTACTTCAGTTTGCCCGCGACTGTGAACGCTATGGCGCTCAGGGCATTACCGTGCACCCACGCCCCGATGAGCGCCACATACGCCGCGATGATGTGTACAAGCTAAAAGATGTAGTAACTACAGAATTCAATATCGAGGGTTACCCCACCACGGATTTCATGGATATGGTTTGCGAGCTGAAGCCAACGCAATGCACACTGGTACCCGATGCACCGGGTCAGCTTACCTCCGACCACGGCTGGAATACGATAGGCGAACAGGAACTGCTGAAGCGCACTGTAGACCGCCTGCACAAGCATGGCATACGTGTTTCGCTTTTCATCGACCCTGAACGGAACTTGCTGGAAGGTGCAAAAAAGACAGGCGCAGAGTGCATAGAATTCTATACCGGCCCTTATGCGCACGACTTTTATCAAAACCGTGCAGAGGCAGTGCAGTCGCATGCCGAAGCAGCCGTGATATGCCACGAACTAGGACTAAAAATAAATGCAGGCCACGACCTGAATTTGGATAACCTGCGCTACTACAGGCAAAATGTGCCTGGCCTTGCAGAGGTGTCTATAGGCCACGCATTGGTGCGCGATTGTTTATATCTTGGGCTGGAAAACACCATACAACTTTATCTTAGAGAACTGAGTTAACCAAAACACAAAGCCTATGAAAAGGGCATTCGGTTTTATTTGGGGTATATGGGGATTTATCGCTTTTATGTTAGTGGTAGCTATACTCACGCCTGCATACGCTATAATGCTGCTGCTATTTGGTAGAAAAATGAGCATCAACCTGGTATGGGTCAATTACCATTATGCATCTCCCTTATTACTATGGCTCTGTGGCATTCAGCTAAAGGTAATCGGCAGCGAAAAGATAAAGCTAGATCAGGCCTACGTTTTTATCGGCAACCACCGTGCAGCCATAGATATTATCTCCAGCGCTTCTGCTACTCCCAAGCCTGCCCGTTTCCTGGCCAAGGCAGAGGTTAAGTACATTCCACTATTTGGCTATATGGTGGCTATGCTGGGCATAATAGTAGACCGCAAAAGCAAAGAGAGCCGGGAGCTTTCCTTTACTAAGCTGGTAGACGCACTCCGCAGTGGCGAAAGCATCATGCTATACCCCGAAGGCACACGCAATAAAGGCCCCGAGCCACTTATGGAGTTTAAGGACGGAGCTTTCCGTGCGGCCATAGAGGCGCAGGTGCCTATCGCCTACCATGTGCTGCTCAATACACGCGAATTAAATAACCCCGATGGCACCCAACTATACCCGGGCACCGTTACCGCTATCTGGGGCGACCCGGTAGAAACTACCGGCATGACACAAGCAGACCTGCCCCGCCTGAAAGAGGAAGTGTGGCAAGAAATGCGCGATATATTTGCACAGCATAACAACCCGCTTTCAAAATAAGCGCTGTTACTTTTCCTTTGTGGCATCATTATTGATTTATAGCATTCAAATTTTTGCATTGCAAAAGCGTTAACACATCATGCAAATAAAACTATCCGTATTACTGTCTTTCCTTTTTATATGCATCGTAGCAGGAGCCCAAACCAAGGCACCTGTAAAGCCTGTGGCAAAAACTTCGGCAGCTCAGATGCCTACAGCACGGCCCGTACTTACTGCTACAGAACTTAAAAAAATAAGGATCCTGGAGGATAGCCTGAAGGTATTGGCAGAAGTCATAGTAAACGACTCCGTTCAGGAAAGGCGTAAAAAAGCCTGCTACGCATTCATCCCCATGTTCGTGCGTGCGTTAAAAATCAATAACTCATTCTATTATGGTTTCGATTCTATTGTATCTATCTCCAAAGTGGCCCCACCAGACAGCACCTTCCGCATATTTACCTGGCAGCTACAGTTACGCAATACCTACCGCTATTTTGGTGTGATACAGATGAAGAGCAGTGCGCTTAAAATATTCCCGTTGGTAGATGTGGGAGATACCATGGCGCTTCATCCACAAGATACCCTTACGCCAAACAACTGGTACGGCTCATTGTATTATAACATACTGCCGCACATAGTAAACAAGAAAACCTACTACACCCTGTTCGGATTCGAGCGTGGCGATGCCATTACCAAGCGAAAAGTGTTGGATGTGCTTTGGTTCAACGAAAAGAAGGAGCCACGCTTTGGTGCGCCCCTTTTCTTCAAAAGAGACTCTTCGGAAACCAAGATACTAGATACGTTCAGCAGGTTTTTCATTGAATATAAGTGGAATGCCTCGCCCATGCTAAACTACGACCCGGACCTGGACCTGATAGTGTACGACCATCTGGCACCACCTAGCGACCGGGCCAAAGGGACTTACTTCACCTATGTACCAGATGGTACCTACGAGGGCTGGAAATGGATGAACAACCATTGGCAGTGGGTAGAGAAAATCTTCACTTTTGCCATAGATGAGCTGGACAACCCTCCCATTCCCGTACCGCTGTTTGGCAAGCCGGCTACCCAGCCCGAGCTGCCCAAATAGCAACTATTGTTAAGTAATCACGGTATGTGGATTACGCCACCGTGCTATTTTCTATCATTGCAGCCATGATTGCATCCCAACTTTCGCTGCAGCAATTGCAACTGCTACCAAAGCTTGTTCAGGACTACCTGGCAGGCAAGCCCGAACTAAGCAGGCTTTATAAATACAAGCCACAAATAGACTCGTTTGCAGCGATTATTGCAGATAAGCAAAAGCAGCCTGTAGACCGCAATCTGCTGCACACCACCCTGACTACCCAATACAGTGGCTTTTCGGCCTCTGCGGCTACCCGCGCCAATATTGATGCGCTATTGAAACCCAATACATTTACCGTTACCTGTGCGCACCAGCCTATATTGCTATTGGGTCCATTATATTATATCTACAAAATAGCCTGCACCATCAAGCTTTCACGTGAGTTGAAAGCGCAATGCCCGGACTACACCTTTGTACCCGTGTACTGGATGGGCAGCGAAGACCATGATTGGGAAGAGCTGGGCAATACCTACATCTTCAATAAAAAATTGGAATGGAAAAAAGAGGTTGGTGGCCCCGTTGGCCGCTTTTCGCTTGATGGCTTTACAGCCGTGCTGGAAGAGGTAAAGGAACTGTTCGGCCAGGACCAGAATGCCGCTGCCTTGCTCAAAGACCTGGAAGAAGCATCAACCCAATACACCACCTTTAGCCAGTTGACACACTGGTTCGTAAACAGGATATTTGCAGAAACAGGGCTGGTAATATTGAACCAGGATGATGCAGGGTTAAAGCAAAGCTTCGGCACCATAATAGAAGAAGAAGTAAGCACTCAAAAAGCTATAGAGGTGCTCAGCGAACAGATAGATTGGCTGGTAGAAAACTATACTGCACAGGCCAAACCACGCAGCATCAACTTTTTCCTGCTGGGCGACAACCAAAGGGAACGACTGGAATACAACGCCGAAACCAAAACTTTTACTACCGTTAATACCAACCAAACCTACTCCATAGATGGTATGAAGGCGCTGATACAACAGCAACCGGAACGCTTTAGCCCCAATGTTATTTACCGCCCTTTATTCCAGGAGTTTGTACTGCCCAACCTGGCATTTGTAGGTGGAGCGGCAGAGTGCAGCTATTGGCTGCAGCTGAAGCCGTTGTTCGAATATTATGGAATCAATTACCCCGCCATCATACAACGCAACCTGTTCCTGTACCTGAACAGCGCGACGCAGAAAAAGATAGACAAGCTGGGATTGGCTCCGCAGGATTTCTTTGGCAATATAGATGCCATTATCAATAAATATACTGTGGCCGAAAGCGGCGATGCTACCAGCATAGAGCAGGAAAAAGCACTACTGGAACAAGCTTATGAGCTGCTACGGGTAAAAGCATTGGCAGCAGATGTAACACTGGAAGGCGCTGTAAAGGGCGAGCTGCAAAAAACACTGAATGGTTTGGAGCAGCTATCCGGCAAGATACTAAGGGCAGAAAAGAAAAAACTGGAGCACCAGGTAGGCCAGATAAGGGCAGTGCATGCAGCTATATACCCCGATGGCGTACTACAGGAGCGGCACGACAACTTCCTGCCTATATACGCCCGCTATGGCAACTCCTTCATAGAGGAAACCATAAATGCCATAGATGCCCTGAATCCTCACCTTATAGTGCTTCAGGAATAATATATTCACATTAGATTAGCAATATCAATTTATCCAAGAATGGAATTCCAATTCATAAAAGTAAACCCGCAGGTAGCGCCTTTTGTAGCGCTCATAGAACTGCACCGCCCGAAAGAGCTGAACGCGCTGAACCGCGAGCTGATGCTGGAGATACGCGACTCATTGCGTACCCTTGACGAAGATGACAGCGTGCGCGTTATTATCCTTACAGGTGGCGAAAAGGTTTTTGCCGCAGGCGCGGATATAAAACAGATGGCCAATGCCAATGCAATAGACATGTTGAACGTAGACCAGTTCAGCACATGGGACCAGATAAAGAGGACCAAGAAACCAATCATAGGTGCGGTAAGCGGCTTTGCCTTGGGTGGCGGTTGTGAGCTTGCCATGACCTGCGATATGATACTGGCCAGCGAAACAGCCAAATTTGGCCAGCCGGAAATTAAAATAGGTACTATGCCCGGAGCAGGTGGTACACAGCGCCTTACCCGTGCAGTAGGCAAAGCTCTGGCAATGGAACTGGTGCTTACAGGCCGCTTCCTTTCTGCCGAAGAGGCATTGCACCATGGGCTTATAAACAGGATATACCCTGTAGAAGTGCTGATAAAAGAGACCATAAAATTTGCCGGTGAAATAGCAAGGCTATCCCCTGTCAGCGTAAAGCTGGCAAAGGAATCTGTAAATGCCGCTTTCAATACTTCGCTGGATGAAGGATTGGTTTTTGAGCGCAAAAACTTCTACCTGACTTTTGCCAGCAGCGACCAGAAAGAAGGCATGGCAGCATTTGTTGAAAAACGCGAACCAACATTTACCGGTAAATAGTATGAGCAAATTTGAACCGGAAATAATTTTCGAAGACGAACACATTATTGCTGTCACCAAGCCTAGCGGCATGGCGGTAATACCGGAGCGTGGCTCCAGCAAAAAAGAATCGCTGGCAGAAGCATTGCAGAAAAGAGGTGGTGAAATATTTGTGGTACACCGTATCGACAAGCCCACATCAGGCCTGGTGATTTTTGCCAAAGATGCCGAAACACACCGTGCGCTGAATATGCAATTTGAGCACCGCGAGGTAAAGAAAATATACAAGGCAGTAGTTCAAGGAAAGCCATTGCAAAAATCGATGGTGATAGATGAGCCGATAGCAGAGAACCAAGCCAAGCTTGGCTCCTACCTGGTACACCAGCGTGGTAAATCTGCATGGTCGGAGTACACGGTAGTGGAACAGTTCAGGCATTGCGCATTGGTAGATGTGGAGATAAAAACAGGCCGCACGCACCAGATACGCGTGCACATGGCTTATGTTGGTCACCCGCTGCTGGTAGATGAGTTGTACGGCAATGCGTCTTCGTTCAACATAGGCAAATTCATAAAAGGCTACATGGCCAATGAAGACGAACGCCCTACGATAGCAAGGCTAACATTGCATGCTTCATCCATACAATTTACCCATCCACAGACACAAGAGCTTGTATCGCTCGAATCGCCTCTGCCAAAGGATATGGAAGTGCTGCTGAAGCTGCTGCGCAAAAACGATAAGTAACCAAAACAGACAATAACCAACCAATTATAAAATAAAGAACGACATGAACAAAGTTGTAGCAAACGCAGACGAAGCAGTAAAAGATATACCTGATAATGCAGTGTTGATGCTGGGCGGCTTTGGCCTGTGCGGCATACCGGAAAATAGTATAACCGCATTGCTAAAAACCGGCGTTAAGAACCTTACATGCATATCCAACAATGCAGGCGTAGATGACTTCGGCATTGGCCTGATGCTGAAAACACGACAGGTAAAGAAAATGATGAGCAGCTACGTAGGTGAAAACGCGGAGTTCGAACGTCAGCTACTCAGCGGCGAGCTGGAGGTGGAACTGATACCACAAGGCACACTGGCAGAGCGCATACGCGCAGGTGGTGCAGGTATTCCTGCATTCTTTACGCCAACAGGCTATGGCACCGAAGTTGCCGAAGGCAAAGAGGTACGCCAGTTCGAAGATGGCCGCTGGTATATTATGGAGCGTTGGCTGAAAGCTGACTTCGCCATAGTAAAAGCATGGAAAGGCGATACCTTGGGCAATCTGGTATACAAAGGTACCGCGCGCAACTTTAACCCCATGATGGCTACCGCGGGCAAGATTGTGATAGCCGAAGTAGAAGAACTGGTAGAGCCGGGCGAAATAGCACCGCAGGATGTAGACACCCCGGGTATTTACGTGAGCCGTATATTTAAAGGCAGCAACTACGAAAAGCGCATAGAGCAGCGCACCGTAAGCAAATAAACCAGGCTGATTTTTTCACGCTTTCAATAGTGTATTTTGTCTTACCAGTCTTACATCAGTGGCTTCACCGCCTACCTGCAATTGGAGCGGTCGCTATCGCCCAATTCGGTAGAAGCCTACGAGCATGATGTAAAANNTTACAATCAAGGGTATCCAAAGATCAGTTACTGCAGTAGAACTAAAAGACCTGCAGGATTTCCTCGTTTTCCTGAGCACCGAGTTCAATATGGGCGCACAATCACAGGCACGTATTATCTCCGGACTGCGCACCTTTTGGAAATACCTGATACTGGAAGACATCACCAAACAGAACCCCGCAGAGCTCTTGCAAATGCCTAAGCTTGGGCGTAAGCTACCGGACACCCTATCGGTAAATGAAATAGTACAGATACTGGAAGTAATAGACCTGAGCAAGCCCGAAGGTGTGCGCAACCGCGCTATGTTCGAAACCCTGTATAGCTGCGGCCTGCGTGTTACAGAGCTGGTAAGCCTGAAAATATCGAACCTATACCTGGATATAGGTTTCGTGAAAGTGATAGGCAAGGGTGACAAAGAGCGTCTGGTGCCAATCGGTTCAGAGGCTATAAAGCATATACAATTGTACATGGACAACATCCGGGTACATGTCGATATTAAAAAAGGTGAAGAGGATATGCTGTTCCTGAATAAGCATGGTAAGCGTATGTCGCGGATTATGGTATTCCTCTACTTGAAAGAATATGCTGCCCTGGCAGGCATACAGAAAAGCATATCACCACATACATTCCGGCATTCCTTTGCCACACACCTGATAGAGGGTGGTGCCGACCTGCGCGTAGTGCAGGAAATGCTCGGCCATGCATCCATTACCACTACCGAAATATACACCCACCTGGACAGGGATTACCTGCGTAGCACCATTACACAATTCCACCCGCGCTATAAATAGCCATTATCAATAGGCTCCTGCAACNNGCTTATACAGCTTAATGAAGGCCGCCCTATCTTCATACACCAGGTCGAATAAAGTATCTATCTGGTGCTTTACAAAAGGAGTTCCTTTATAGTTGTACTCATTTGCGTATAGCACATAATCTATCCTGCTGCCAGAGCGTATTTCGTAATAGGCAATATTCAAGCTTTGCGGCTGAAACTCCACATTGCCATATTCCCCGGTGTGCCAGTACGGATCCTTATCCGGCACCCAGCTCAGCGGAAAATAATTCATTATTGCCTCGTAATTATCGCACACTATTTTCTGTCCTTTGCATCCCGCATATTGAAAGGCATGATAGTGCAGCGCACATTCACTTTTCAGCAAACTATCATTCAGGGTAAGGCTATTTTTATTGAAATTTACCGGCAGCACCACACTCTTGTTTGCGATATGCCCAAAGGCTTTCTCCTGCTGCTCGAATATGTGCGAAGCCAGCGCATACAGCGGCATACGTACCGCCATCAAACTAAAGAATATAAACAGAAATCCCGCTGTAATAAGCGGAGCAAGCTTCCCTCTGCCAGCTATGCATATCCATAAAGTAAGAAACAGATATGGTATATATCGGAAGCGCGGCTTCAGCATCCAGCCCCCCATAGCCGCATCCGGTACTATCAGGAATATAATGAATGAAACCACAGCCATTACCAACAGGAAATGGTATGCGCGGGCTTCTTTCTTTATTAGCATATACACCAGCAACACAATCACTATTACAAAGGTCATTAGACCCAATGCCTCAGTAAATGGCCGTTCTATATCACCCAATACCACCATACCGGTATTTTCAAAAAAATGCGTCCACAGAGATGGCTTATACTCTATAGCAAACTCTGTTTTGTTCGGGTTATATATCAACTTCCAGAGGAATAAGCCAACAGGCAATGCGATAGTTCCCACATCGCTTAAAATGCTCACCCCAAGTTGCCTTCCATCTGTCCATGTTTGAGCACTGCTATAGGTGTATATCAGCAAAATAATGGCATAAGCTAAAAGCGCCAATACCAAGCCTACAGGGTGACAGAAGTAAAGCAATAAAAGCGCACCCGATACCCAAAGCCAGTTATGGGCAGTACGCGTGGTAGCATACAGACAAAAGCGGTACATGGCATATATCATGAGTGCCAGGCTGAAGGAGTAATTATAAAATCCCTCTGCAAAAGACCATGGGTATACAAGTGGTAACATGCACAGCAGCAGTATGCCGGACTGCTTATTGAAAAAGCCTATAAACCGGTAACAGGCGAATACAAAAAGGCCCACATAGCCCATCTGCACAAGCTTCTCAGCCATATAGGGCTCGAATGCTATCTGCAACATTCCCAGCACCAAATGGTCAGCCATATTGGCATCTAAACTCAATTTCAGGTTATAGAATTGGCGGTAGAAATCCACTCCCCTACCCATCAACATATCGAACAATACATGCGCATTGTAGGAGTGGCTAGGCCCATCATTGGTAAAAAAGTATTTAACAACCACCAATGGCCATAGCGCCAGCAGCAAGGCTACCATCAGCCACACATGACCTTTAGCCCATATACTAAGCCTATACAGCATCGCTTATTACAGGTTTGGTACTATTCAAATACCACACGGCCACATAATACAGCAACACATTTACCAGCATAATGCCGGCAAACATAAGGTAGTAAGTGGCACCTGTATAATGGCTAAAAAAACCACCGCTATGAATACTGTTATTAATAAACGCCACAAGCATATTACCAAAAAACATGGTGGAGAAAAATATAGCCATAACCGTGCTTTTTAGGCTCTTCGGAGCTTCTGTAAATGCATACTCCAGCCCTGTTATAGACACCATAATTTCGGATGCAGTAAGCACCGCGTAAGAAAACAGCTGCCAACCGATATTTACCCTTACACCTGCATCCAGTTGCTGTTGTATCCATGCTGTAAGCACAAAAGCAAATATCACTAGTATAAATCCCCATCCAATTTTTCGCAATGCCGTAACACGCACACCAGTATACTCCAGAGCAGGATAAACTACTACCGAAAACAATGGAATAAATGCAAGAATCATCACCGCATTGGCGCTTTGTATCTGCTCGGGCAGCCAATCTATTCCCATAAAATGCAAGTCCATTTGTTTTGCCTGCAATACCCACTCAGAGCCATTCTGGTCGTACAGTGCCCAATACAATACAAAAAAGAAAAACACCAGAGTTACCCTCCATATCAATTTCAACTGCTGCAATACAGGCACTCTTTCGCTCTTATCCGGCTCCGAAATTTTATATTTTTTCGCTCCACTTACAAATACTATTAAAGCAAGCAGCATCAGCAATCCCGGCACTCCGAATGCAACCTGGGAGCTTACTTTTTCTTTTAGTACAGGTATAATCAAACTGGAAAAAAGGGCTCCAAGATTGATACCAAAATAAAATAGTGAGTACAACTTTGAAATGCGCTTATCCTCCGGATCATCAAATTGCTCACCCACCATGGCAGATACATTTGGCTTTACCCCACCTGCACCAAGGCACACCAACATCAACCCTATCAGGAATAGATTATAGTTGGTATCGAATACTGCCAGAAAAAGGTGTCCAATGCAATACACTATAGATAACAACACTATGGTCTTATACCTACCCAATACCTTGTCGGCCAAATAACCACCGATAATAGAGCAGAGGTAAGCTATGGCTATAAATAAATGCGTAACCTCATTTGCATGAGCATCTGCGCCTGCTTGTAGTGCCTGTATGTTCTCCGGATTAAAAAATTGACTCACCAAAAATGTAGTAAGTATAGCTTTCATACCATAAAAGCTGAACCGCTCTGCAAGTTCAGTTACTACTATATATGGTGCAGCCTTGGGATAGGCCAGTTTGGTGGAGGCTTCGTTATTCATTCATGTAAAAAAAGAAATTAAATCCTATTCCTACATATTCATTATTTTATTTCATTCGTAGCATGCAAAAGTTCCTGCCGATTTTTCCGCTCAATCTGGTGGCATTTCCCAATCAGCCACTCAACCTGCACATATTTGAAGCACGCTACAAGCAACTGATAAATGATTCAGTAACAAATAATAAAACCTTTGGCCTGCCTGCAGTTATCAAAAATAATATACAGGAATATGGCACAGAGATGCGCGTGTTGAGCATAGAGAAAAAGTACGAAGACGGAGCAATGGACATAAAGACCATCGGAGTTGGGGTATTCCGTATACTGGAGGTGCTGCGCGAAGTACCGGACAAGGAATATTCTGCTGCCATAGTATCTGAGCTGCCTTTGCCACAAACCTTTGATGTAGATACGCTGCACCCTAAGCTGCTTGGACTTCTGAATGAGCTGCATGCACAGCTTGGCACCAATTTCAATCCTTTCGACAAATTCAAAAATCCGCTATCGTACGAGCTTGCACCTTATGTAGCTATGCCTATCAAAGACCAGGTACACATGCTGAGTATAGTTTCTGAAAAGCAAAGGCAACGGTTTATGCGTCTGCATCTGGAGCGCGTGCTACCTACCATTGAGGCATCAAAGAAAGTTCAGGAAAAAATAAGCATGAACGGACACTTCCGCAACGAGATACCACCAACTTTCTAGGTGTCAGCTATGGTAAATTATCATAATAAATAACGCTTTTATACTTAGCCTGCCATCTGAAACGGTGTTTCAAACGTTTCATATAAAACAGAAGTAACATTTGTTGCTTTTTAACGTATTAATTCTCAATCAGGTCTTTGATTAACAATGTATGTTTATTAAATTAGCCATCTCGTGGGAAATGTTATAACCGGTATTATTGTGCTCCTTAGCAGCACTGTTAAATTTATGATGGGAAGCCTTACAGCTGTAGCCGCAGGGCTTGGTATAGGTGGGCCTATCATGAACATTTTAGGGGGTATAATAGGCATACTTGTTTTTACACATTTAGGGGCCAATATCAACGAGTACCTGGTAAAAAGATGGCCTGAAAAATTCGGCAGGAAATTTACCAAAATGAACAGGCGCCTGGTAAGGGTTAAATCCAGTTTCGGATTAGCCGGGGTTGCATTTCTTACACCTATTGTTTTATCCATCCCTGTAGGTATTTTCTTTTCACTAAGCATCACTAACAACAAGAAGCACATTATCTGGAGCATGATCACAGCATGCGTATTCTGGAGTACGGTAATATTCGTTCCTTATTTTGTTTTCAAGATAGATGTAATGCAACTATTGAAGCATCTGTTCAATAGTATAATCTAAAGTGCTCTTTAGCCAGTTTCTCTTTGCGCAGAAACACAAATCCCATACGGTATATATCCAAAGTTAGTGTTACGGCAGCATGTGCTTTTATGTATTCCCATGCCTCTGTCATTTCTTCGCTCCAGTATATATCATCCACTATCACTACACTATGGTCATTCAGGTAGGGCAGGCATTGCTCAAAGTACCTGATAGTCGCATCCTTCCGGTGGTTACCATCTATGAAAACCAAGTCTATGTTTTTCAGCTCCGGTAATAAATTCTTCAGTACGTCATCAAAGTCACCCTTGTGCGTTTGTATGTTATACAGTGCCAGCGAACTGAAGGTTTCTTTTGCAATATCCAATATCCCGCCAATCCCCTCTATCGTGTGCACACTTGCTTTTTTACTAGCTCTTGCTAAATAGCTTGTACCAAGACCCAGGTTCGTACCCAGTTCCAGAATAGTTTGTGGTTGCAGGTACTGCACCAGTCGGTACAATGCAAGACCATGCTTCTCTGTTATTCCGGCATTCTGTGCTATCTCTGCAATGCTGCGGGTTACGTGCATGCCTGCCGCACCCATATCATCATAACTCAGCTGTTGTGTATTGCTTAGCAAAGCTATTCGGCGTTGCTCTATTGGGCCTATCTTTTCGCTACCTTCCAATACATGCAGGTAAAACTGGTATACAAACGGCGAATGCAGGTAGTACTTGGACTTGCCCCTGATAAGATGCCGCAGCAACATTTTTAACCGATGTAATTTTGTTTGCATATTTTGGTGAGTACCTTTGCAAAAGTATGATTACACAACTGAAGCACGGCATATTGACAATATTACTTTGCACAACCCTGGCGGGCTTTGCGCAAAAAGGCTTTCATATCGGCGCCTCCGGCACTGCCACCAGCACATGGATACTGAACCAGAACAACTTCGGCACTCTTGCCCCATTCAAGGAATTGATAGTAAAGCAATCTGAGATGGACTACACACCTACCTTCGGTTACAATGCAGGATTGAACCTGGGCTACCACTTTGATGAGCATTGGGGGTTGGATTTTGGTGTGCTATACGACAAAACAGGGCAGAAATATGAAGACAACTTCACCGGACCTGCCACTATCAAGGAAGGAACCTTTGGCTCTGCATCGGTAAGGGTAAATGTAAAACGGCAGATAGACCTGCAATATGTACAGATACCTGTTATGGCAAAATACTTTGTGGGCAACGACCGTGCTAAGTTTTATGTACAACTGGGCATACAGTTTGGGGTAAGGGTGGGAGCCAAAGAAACAGTACGTATAGAGGACTACCTGTACCTGCCGGACTCCCTGAACTTCAGCACAGATCAGAAATTCAAGCGATTTGACTTTGGCATACCATTGAATCTGGGTGTGGATGTATACATAATAAAAGAGCAGCTATACCTGAATATTGGCCTACATAACTATGTAGGGGTGCTGGATATAAATGGTGACAGACTACGCCGCCTGGACTGGTACAGCAAAAATGATGTAAACTACCAGCGCTCATTCAATTTCCGTACAGGCCTGAACGTAGGTATACACTATATTTTCGGTGGTGGTAATTACTACTAACCCTGGCTTTCTGCCTGTTTCAGGTACATTTCCATCAAGGCATCGCTTACCCCGACATTGCTGAAACCACCATCGTGGAACAGGTTCTGCATAGTAACCATGCGCGTATGGTCGCTGAATAATGACACGCAATAGTTAGCGCAATCATCGGCACTGGCATTGCCCAATGGGCTCATTTTGTCTGCAAAGTCAAAGAACACATCAAACCCTTTGATACCCGAACCTGCTGTAGTCTTAGTAGGCGACTGCGATATAGAGTTCACGCGCACTTTCTTTTTTGTGCCATAGTAGTAGCCAAAAGAGCGCACGATGCTTTCCAGTGTGGCCTTTGCATCTGCCATATCGTTATACCCCGGAAAGGACTTTTGCGCAGCTATGTACGATAGCGTAAGTATAGATCCATACTCATTTACAGCATCCAGTTTCATGCAGGTCTGCATTACCTTGTGAAAAGACAAGGCTGATATATCCAGTGTTTTCTGGAACCACTCATAGTTCACATCTGTATAGGCTTTACCCTTGCGCACATTGGGGCTCATGCCTATGCTGTGCAACACAAAGTCAAGTTTACCACCCAATATCTCCTGCGACTGTGTTACCAGTTTTTCCAGGTCTTCCACCAATGTAGCATCTGCGCCTATTACCTGCGCATTGCAGGCTTCTGCCAACTTATTTATAGTACCTAAACGAAGCGCTACAGGCGCATTGGTAAGGGTAAATGTAGCACCCTGCTCTTTGGCAGCCATTGCCACTTTCCATGCGATAGAGTTCTCGTCCAGCGCGCCGAATATTATTCCCCGTTTTCCTTTCAGTAGGTTATTGCTCATGTTCTGTTCGTTTTGAAATTTCGTAGGTTAAATCTATTTATTTATACGATTCATCCACACTAAAAAGTGCCGGATGTTTTGGCCCTATGTATCTGTAAAAGTCCATCACCTGCTTCATATCGGCATTCATATCTCCGCTCAGGTGTATTATCTTTCCTACCCCGGCTTCTTTCTTTGCATAGTCGAGATAGCCCAGCGCTATAGGCACACCTGCACCTTTGGCCACATGGTAGAAGCCTGTTTTCCATTTCTCTACCTTGCTGCGCGTGCCCTCGGGTGTTACAAGTACCACAAGTTCGGTTTTGCCTTCAAACAAGTCTGTCATGGCCTCTACCATACTCCTGCGCTGCTCTCCTTCCTTTTTAGGTGACCTGTTAATGGCGATTGCACCAAGAGGATTCATAAGCAGGCCAAACGGGAACCTGGTCCACGATTGCTTTACGGTGTACCGCACAGGAATATCCATCAGGAAAAAGGCAGCCCTGGCAATGGGAAAATCCCAGTTGCTGGTATGCGGAGCAGCCAGCATCACACAGCGGTTGAAGTCCGAAGGCTTCATGCCGTTGTAATTGAACTTCCACCCTATCGACTTAAGAAATAATGAACTCAGTAATTTAAGCATAGGAACGAAAATATAAATAGAAGTGATAAGAGGGAGGGAATTAACCAATCAAAACGAAACCTTCATCTTCCACTTCCCGCTAAATCCTTTTCTTTACACCAAAGTACAAGATGATGCGCATACTGGTAACAGGGGCTAACGGGCAAGTAGGCAGTGAATTGAAGCAGCTGGAAAATACGCTGGCAGCAGAGTGGTATTTTACCACATCCACCGACCTGAATATCGGTGATGAAGCTGCTGTAAAAGCCTACATAGAAAAGCTAAGGCCAACTGTAGTCATCAACTGTGCTGCCTATACCGCAGTAGATAAGGCTGAGACTGAAAAAGAGCAGGCTTTTCTAATAAACGGAAGCGCTGTAGGCTATATAGCTAAAAGCTGCAGCGCAGTAGGGGCAACACTTATTCATATTTCTACTGATTTTATTTTTGATGGAACAGCATCATCCCCACTTACAGAAGAGGCTTCTTCCAATCCCATAAGCGTGTATGGTGCCAGTAAGCTACAGGGTGAAACAGAGGCATTGCAGTATTGCAGCAATACTATCATACTGCGTACCTCATGGGTATATTCATCTTTTGGCAATAATTTTGTGAAGACTATACTGCGCCTGTGCAGGGAGAAGCCCGCCTTGAATGTAATATTTGACCAGGTAGGCACACCTACTTATGCAGCGGACCTTGCAAAAGCTATTGTTGAAATTATCAGCAACACTGCGCACCTGCAACAGTATGGCGTGTACCACTACAGTAATGAAGGGGTTGCCAGCTGGTTCGACTTTGCGGTGGCCATACGCGATATAGCACATCTGCAAACACCGATATCACCAATAGAAACGAGTCAGTACCCCACACCAGCTGCGAGGCCGCATTATAGCCTGCTGAACAAAAAGAAATTCAAAGATACATTTGGCCTAGCCATACCTTACTGGCGCGAAAGCCTGGAAAGGTGTATGCAGAAGCTATAATCAGTTTAATACGGAAAAGCGCAGGGTTTTAACCTCGCCTGTTTTATCTCTCAGGTGTACAAAGTACAAGCCTGCCGGCAGGCTATGGATGGATATTTCACCTTCGCCCAAGACTCCCCTTTGCACAGATGCCCCATTTACATTGTAGATAGCATAAGATTCAAAGAGCTTACTGTTTGATACATACACGGTACCTTTTGCAGGATTAGGGTAAAGTATTACATGCTTCATTTGTGCCTCATCCACGCCCAAGGGTTCATTGGGCTCTTCAGGGGTAGAAATATCTGCTCTCTTCTTACCGGAGTTTACCACATTCAAATCGGGTGTTTGCAGTATTCCTACCGTGGTTAGTATGGTTCTGTCCCACCCGTTGCTTATTTTATATTTAAAAGAATACAAGGCACTATCTCCAACCTGTTGCGGCAGAGCGATATTCATACCTGATGCAGAAGTAAGTGCTTTACGGAATACCGAAAAGTGGTTATTAATACCATTGGGGGCCATGTAACTTACAATATCCTCTGTAACGCATACAAACAACTGTGCGCTGCTCAAAGTATCAGGGCCTCTGCGGAATACCGTACAACTTACCGATGCAGAATCGCCGGTAGTGGTGGCCGAATGCCTCAACACCACTTCAAAGTCCGACTGCTGGCCCAGAAAAGGCCTGATATCGCTTGTATCGAAAACACCAGTAATCAATTGCCCTTGTAAGAAAATATCAGGGGTAGAACCATAAGTATTGTAATGATTTGTCCTCTCATCATTCTCTATAGGGTTTTGCTGCGAAAAGAAGCAATTGGAGTATGGAGCACTGGGATAATAGGTTATACGAGTCACCTGGGGAAACTTAGCCAACGCCTGGTATATACCAGGATCTTTGGCTCCGCAAATACTACAGCGGGTATTGGAAAATAATTCTGATACTACCTGCCTGTTCACTTGCGAGTAAGTGATAACTGAACAAGTCAATAATGCATATAAGAATAGGTGCCTCATAACAAAATATGTGTAAATTAAATTCAGGTAAACCATACTAACGCTATTTATTCAAGTATGGATTTATATAATTTTAATTATCTTGTTAAAAATAAGATGACTGCTATTTGAAAAATGCAAGCTAAATGACAAATAGTGTACTTGATAACATAACACAGCAGATAAATGCGTTCCACAAAGTATCCTTAAAGGATATCAGCGCCAGTGCTTTGTTAAACCGTACTGATAAAAAATTCCTGCTGCCCGTAGAACGCATACCTGAACTACTAAGGAGTATTGCACCATACTATTCCGTATTAAATATATCGGGTAAAAGTATTCACCCCTACGAAACCATTTACTTCGATACACCAGACTTTAAACTATACAAAGAACACCATATAGGTAAGCCAAACAGGATGAAAATACGATATCGCAGGTATGTAACAGGCGATGAAGTATTTTTTGAAATAAAGCACAAACTGGGAGGCCTGCGCACGGGCAAAACCCGCATACCGCGCAAGATGATGGTTTTTGAACTGAGCCATGCAGAATGGGACCTAGTGCACACGAACAGCAAAGGCATCTATGGACTGGAAAGAAAACTGAATACTACGTTTGAAAGAATAACGCTGATAAATAAGGAGCAGGTAGAGCGTGTAACTATAGACATTTCGCTACAATTTGACAACTTCAATAAACACATAGCTTACCCGAACACGGCCATTGTAGAAGTAAAACAGAACAGCCTGAACACACAATCGCCGGCAACCAGACAACTGCACAGCATGGGCTGCAAGCAATGTTCGTTTAGTAAATACGCCATAGGCACCGCCCTATTAGAACAATCTGTGAAACACAATCTGCTTAAACCTGCTATTTTGCAACTTCAAAGAACAGAAAATGCCCACAGAGCAAGCGATTACCATATTTAGCGCGCAAGGCCTCGAGTCACTCAGCGGCTTTATTATCAGGTTTATCATCAACCTGTGCAGTATAGCGGCTATAGTGCGCTTCATTTATTACAGGACCTACAAAAACAAGGACTTTGTTTTTACCTTTTACCTGTTCAACCTTGTCAACTTTATCATCTGCTTCCTACTAAGCAGCGATAAGATCAATATGGGCTTTGCCTTTGGCCTATTTGCCATATTCTCCATACTGCGCTATCGCGCTACTACGGTGCCTATAAGGGAAATGGCCTACCTGTTTATCAGCATCACCATCGGCCTTATCAATGCATTGGCAAGCATCCACCTGGGTCTATTGGAATTGCTATTGGCCAACGTGGTTATTATCATTACCACCTGGGCACTGGAACACTTCAGCAACCTGCCGCATGAGAACTACAAACAGATAACCTACGAAAAAATAGAGCTGATACGCCCGGCACAGCTACCCGAACTATTGGCCGACCTGAAGGAAAAAACAGGATTGCCCATACACCGCGTGGAGATACTGAAAGTGGACTTTGTACGCGACACTGTATTCCTTAACGCATTTTACCATTCAAAGGAAAATGACACGCCATCAAGGGGATTGGTGGGTGGTGGCGATGGTGATTGATGCATCATTGATAATTCGATGACAAATCTTTCATAAATTATACCCAAACTTGTAGCACAAACTTAATATTCAGAAATGGCACTAGATAAGTTCGGCATTGCGAAGCGCATAGCCAAAGAATTAAAAGACGGATACTACGTAAACCTGGGCATAGGCATACCTACGCTGGTGGCCAATTATATACCTGCAGGCATAGAGGTAATATTGCAATCCGAAAATGGATTGCTGGGCATGGGTCCCTTTCCTGTAGAGGCAGAAATAGATGCTGACCTGATAAATGCAGGTAAGCAAACTGTAACTACCATAAAGGGCGCATCGCTGTTCAGCAGCAGTGATAGCTTTGCCATGATACGTGGCGGACACATGGACTTTACCGTATTGGGCGCTATGGAAGTAGCAGAAAACGGTGATATAGCCAATTGGAAAATACCCGGCAAAATGGTGAAAGGCATGGGTGGTGCTATGGACCTGGTAGCAAGCACCAAAAACATAATAGTAGCCATGATGCAGACCAACCCAAAGGGAGAATCCAAGCTACTGCAGGCATGTACCTTGCCCATTACAGGCAAGGCGTGTATCAACCGCGTGGTAACGGATCTGGGCTTTTATGAAATAAAGGATGGCGCTTTCCACTTGCTGGAAATAGCACCTGATGTAACCATAGAAGAAGTACAGGCCAAAACATTGGGCAAGCTGGTAATTGCCAAAAATCTAAAAGTGATAGAACTATAGCCGAAAGCCAAGCGTTTTAACAGATAAGAATTATGAAAAAGATAGCCGTATTTCCGGGTTCATTCGACCCTATTACCACAGGGCATGTAGACATACTATTGCGCGCGTTACCGCTGTTCGATGAGGTGATAGTGGCCATAGGCGAAAACTCACAAAAGAAATACCTATATCCTCTGGAAAAAAGGATAGACTGGATAAAAAGGGTCTTCAAAAATCAGCCGAATATATCGGTAGAAACCTATCAGGGATTGACGGTTAATTTCTGCAAGGAGAAAAACGCGGACTATATCATTAGGGGCATTCGCTCTGCCGCAGACTTTGACTACGAGAAAACCATAGCGCACCTGAATAATGCTATGTTCCCGGAGATAGAAACCATCATCATACTGGCTAAACCTGAGCTATCCTCTATCAGTTCTACCATAGTGCGCGAAATAATAAGGGGCAAGGGCAATGTGGCTAAATTTGTGCCGGAAGAAATTGCCTCGGAAATGACAATAATATGAGACTACTGACTATTTGCTTATTGCTGCTTACCATGCCTGCGTTTGCACAGCGCTATTCGCAGGATTCACTTGCGTGGGAGCAGGTAAAAAGCCTGAGNNAGGAGTGCTGGTAGTACGCCTGAAAACCAAGGAAAAAACCATAGAAGCTTACAGAAATGCAGGCAACACCAAAGTAGCAGACCGCATAGAAGCTGATAAGAAAAAGGAAAACCTGGGCATCATTGATGCTTTTGAAAGGGAGTTCAGGTTTTGCCCTGTGCGTTTCATATTTTCGGATGATACCAGGAAATTACAGGCCCGCGACACCATTTCTTTGCTGAACAGTGACATGACCGTGGCCTATAGGGGTACCATCAAGGACACTTTTTACCTGTTGGCAGAATACGGCCTGCCGCTGGACAATGTGAGAGAAAGAGGCGATGAACCTAAGCACTATATGGAAACAACCGAAGGTACTACGCCATCAGGCTCACAGGGCTTTATAGTAATGGATACCGCAGGCAAACAGCTACAGCCTCCATTTCCTGCTGTTGTATTCCCCAATCCCATATCTGCACAGGCAAGTCAACTGCCGGGGGCTATTACCAGGTTAAATGCGCGCCTTTTCAGTTTCTTTACCACAGGCCCTGCAAGCGTGCAACGTAAAATAAGGAAAGGCAAAAAATAGCAGGCCATAAGTGTACTATGAGTTACATGAAATGGTAGATTTGCTCAACGAACGAGACGCGATTAATAACGAACGTTATTGAAACAACTTCTTTATTTCCGCGAATAATTGAACAACAAACAACAGGACACTATAATGCAGCAAGTTGCGCTGAAATACTTTTTGGTTTCGCCCTACGCGTCAGTTTTGCGCTACCAGGAAAATATATTTGAACATAGCATAGCAGAAAAAGAAGCCGGCACTAAACCTGCCCAAACCCTTATTATCTGCCAACACCACCCCGTATATACACTAGGCAAGAGCGGCTCTATGGACAATCTGCTGGTAAAGCCGGAAGATGTTGGCGCTGTATTTGAGCAGATAAACCGAGGCGGCGATGTTACTTTCCATGGACCTGGCCAACTGGTTTCCTACCCGATACTGGATTTGGAGCAACTGGGCATGGGCGTAAGGGAATATGTACGTAAGCTGGAGGAAGTGCTTATAAAGACCATAGCCCCGTATGGTATAGAAGGGCAGTTAGATGAAAATGCAGCAGGTATCTGGCTGGATGTGGGTAAGCCAACCCAACGCAAGATAGCCGCCATAGGTATAAAGGTAAGCAAGTATGTAACCATGCACGGCATAGCACTGAATGTGAATACGGATTTATCCTTCTTTAAGCATATAGTACCATGCGGCCTGGAGAACAAGGACACAACCTCGCTGCAAAGGGAACTCGGTAAGGCGCTAAATATGATAGAAGTAGTGAATCATTTCAAAGCAAGCTTTGAAGAAGTATTCAACTGCAAAATAGTATAACCGAATTAAGGATTACCTACCTAAAATGAAAACTTAGCCCCAGCCATGCAATTGAAGCCATAGCTTTGGTAGCGGTAGTACCTCTGGTATTTCTGGTGCGCCAGGTTATTGAAGTTCGCAAAGAATGAAAGATAGTTTTTAAATATATATTCTGCACGCAGGTTGATGTCTGCTGTGCCTTTTATCTTCTTCTCTATCAGGTTAGGCGTAACCTGTCCTTCATACCCGCCCGGCACCAATGCATAAGCACCTGCCATAGCGTAGAAGTCTGCACCTACAATTATCTTGCCTTGTATATTATAGGTAGCGCTCAAGGCCATGTTCAGTGCAGGTTCGTGCCATGCGCGCGCTTGTACTTTCATCTTGTACAAGTTATAGTTTAGCGATAAGCCCACACGCAGATCCTCCATAATATTATATCCGGCCTCGGCTTTTATCCGGAATATATCTGCCCTGTCGTAGATCACATTGAAGCGCTCAATATGCGCGCTGTCATTCACAAAAAGTGCCTTATTATTCTGGCGCAGGTAATGGAAGGCAAACTTATAGTTCAGGCTCTTGGCAGTACCCTTAAAGCCGGCCTCTACATCGCTTGTTCGGGTATTGGCTAGTAGCAGGTTGCCTGCTACAAAGTTGTTGGCTGTAGCAAAACTGCCAAAGGTATTTACATCCAACCCATAGTGCCATTTGCCAAACACGATAAGGTAGTTCTTATACAGTTTCTTTTCTGCTTCCAATTTGGCTTGCAGGTAGGCCTTTTTACCATCCACGGCAAAGCCTATATCGCCACGGCCAAACCAATCATCATTATCAAAGAAATATCCTGCCAGAAAGCGGAATATATTCCGTTGTTGTGACAACGTATCTGCCTTATACTGGGTAATATCGAAGTCGAGACTCGCCTCCACATGGTGGTACTTTGCAAAGCCTTTCTCCAGCTTGGTAGTACCGCCTGCCAGCCACTCATTGGCGCCACCGTCCTTAGCCTGAAAGTAGTTGAAGCGCAGGTCCTGCCTGAAGTTCAAACCTATTTTATTTGCCTTGGCATTTTTAAAAAATACATTGCCATCGTAGGATCTCAGGCGCTGGAACACGGCCTTCCTGCTCTCTGCAGAGTCGGCACCATAGAAGTGCGTGCGCAGGTTGCGGAAAGCAAATGCGGTGCCTATCTCTACCTTACCCTCACCCGGACGAAAGTTGACATAAGCACCCAGTGCATCATCGCTGAATTGTTGGTACTTCACCTTAAACCCTTTTGCCGAAAGGTGGTTGTACCAAAGTCCATAACCTATGGTATTCTTTACATTAGAGCCATTGTACATCAGTTGCGCCAGTGGCGACAGCTGCGTACCAAACCCGAACTTTATAAAAGATGTATTGTGCTTCTCAGGCTTCTCTCTTCCCAGAGCTATTGGCTTCAGCGCATTCGGCTCAAATTTTGTGCTTTTATACGCCACATCTGTATTGGTATATGTCAGCTTTTCATTCACCGTTGTCTTGGCCTCCGGTACTATCGGGTTAAAGGAAATTTTATCGGCATCCTGCAGCGTGCTTTCATACTGCTTTATCACTATCACCTCATCGTTGGTATTGTTATTGCCTCCTACCTGTGCCCACAGCGGTGCCACACCCTGCAACAACAACATGCCACACAATATATTCCTGCCTATGTTCATTTTGTTCTTCGTACTCATTACTTCAGCCCCGGGTTTTGTTCCATGATCAATGTATCCCCGCTCTCAGGTATCACCAGTCTCGATTTATTCAGCTCTGCCTGTTGCATAGCCTCCAGCTTCTGCTTAGCTTCTGCTACCAGCGCCTGGTCGCCTTTATAGCCTGCTATCAGGCTTTCCAGTGTTGCTTTGGCCTGGAAGGCATTGCCCAGCGCATAGTAGTTATCAGCCATCATTATAAAGGTCTTCACCACCCAGTACTCATAGCTGGCAAACCTGTTCTTCAGCTTTATGCAGCTATCCAGCGATGCCTTGTACTGCTGCTTATCGTACAGTATTTTACAGCTCAGGTACTTACACTCTGCAGCCTTTTCGCTTACCGCGCCTTGTGCTACTTTGGTTAGCAGCGGATATGCCTTATCTACATCGTTCAGGCTGTAGGTGGCTTTTGCCTTCATGTAGTTTATCTCCAGCACATCGTTCTCTTTCAGCGTGGTGTTGGCCAGCACCACATCAGCGTAGCGCAACACATCTTCGTGCTTGTTCAGCCTGTATGAGGTCTTCAACAAGCCCAGCTGAGCAGTATATGTATTCGGCTGCGAACTGCTGTTATCCAGCAGCTGCCTGTACAGGTCATAAGCCTCCTGGTAGTTCTTCACCTCAAAGTAAGCTATGCCAGAAGCGCGCAGCAGGCTTTGCTCATAGTATTTACTATAGCGGCTTTTTATCAGTGTATTATAGTCACCATAAGCATCTGCAAATTGCTTCTGCTTGGTGTAGCACTCTGCGCGCATGTAGTGTGCTTCATTTACAAATACACCATTGCCGAATTTGGTGATGTAATTGCTCAGTAGCGGTACAGCCTTTTCGCAGTTGCCATTGCTGAAAGCCGTTTCTGCCGCCTGAAAAGTAAGCGTATCCTGCTCACTGGTAGATATGCTACCATATTTGCCCGCCACATTCACATATTCATCCGTTTTGCCCAGCTCTACAGCCGTTTCTTTCAATGCCCGCATAGCCTCCGAAGCCACCGGTGTATTAGGGAAGTCCTGTATCACTTTCTTATAGCTGGCAAATGACAGTTCTTTCTGGTTCTGGTTGTACTGCACCAGCGCTATCTGCAGGTACGACCTTGGTACCAGATTGCTCTTGGTATAGCTCGTCACTACTTTGTTATATGCCCTTAGCGCTGCATCGTAGTTCTCCGTTTCCAGATGCGTCTCCCCTATCTCAAACCATGCCTTATCCAGGTAGGTGCTTTTGGTATAGGTATTTATCAGCGACTCCAGTGCCACTATCTTCTCGTTGTTTTTATTCGAAAGCCCCAGCACTATTGCCTTCTGGTACAGGGCATACTCTGCCGAGCTCCACCTGCGGTTCACTATTTCGTTATATGCTTTCAGCGATCCTGTGTAGTCCTTGGTTACAAAGGCGCAGTCAGCATAGCGCAGCCATGCATCGGGCAGCACTTTCGTTTTCTGCGCTTCATTTTTACTCTCTGCACTCTTGTCTATAGCACGCTCAAAGTAGGTGGCAGCATTCCTGTAGTTCTTCTTCTTAAAGTACGCATAGCCTGTATTGTAGCTTGCCATAAATGGTGAAGCATTCTCCGTCTCAGGCTCATTCAGTTGGGCATACCTGTTGAAGTAATTGATAGCATCATCGAACCTGTCGGTATTGTAATTTGCATCACCCAGCAGGAATAGAGCCTGCGCCAGCACCGCATTGCTAATGGGGTATTGTGTGCTTTTGGTAGCCAGGTCTATGCTTTCTTCGTACTTGCCATCGTTGAACAGCTCTATCGAGCGGAAGTACGTCAGCTGCTGGTACACCTCTTTCAGCTTAGGCGTATTGATGCCTGTATTCTCTATTATTTTATAGGCCTTGTCGTAGTTCCTTGTTTTAAACAATGCAGAAGCCAGTAGCTCATTTGCCTCTGCTTTCTTTTCACTCGAAAGGCTTGGTGACAAATTCTCCAGAGCGCTTACGGCCTCGTTGTAGTAACCCAATTCTACCGACAGCTTGCTATACTGAAACTGCGATTCCAGCGCTATTTTTTCATCAAAGCTCTTACTCGCAGCAGACTGGTATGCCGAGCGTGCTTTCTCCAACTGACTTGTTTTCAGATAGCACTCTGCCAGCGTAAAGGTAGCATATTGCCCTATTGCTTCGTCCAGCAGGTTCAGCTGCTCAAAGTTTTTAATCGCCCTTGCGTAATCGCCTGTTTTGTACTGGCAGTAGCCCAGCATGTACAGCTCATCCTTCCTGGCTTTCGGCTGCTTGCTCAGGTAAGCATCCAGCAGTGGCAATGCCTTTATGTAGCTCCCTTTCTGGAAGTACGCCTGCCCCAGCAGGTAGTTCATTTCGCTTTTGTACTGCACACCGGCATCATCTACCTTCATAGGCACATAAGCCAGCACCTGGTCGTATTCCTTTTGTGCGTAGTATATCTGCGCCACATAGTAGGGTATTACCGCAGCGTACATCTTCGAGTCTTCTATCGCCTTAAAACTCCTGAGCGCCTCCTTGTAGTCGTTGGTATAGAAGCTGATAAAGGCATAGTAGTAGTTTGCCGGATAGTAGTATTTATCCTTGGTGTTTATCAGCTTTTTGAAGTATGGTTTTGCCTCGGCAAATTTCTTTTTGGTAAAGTAGCTGTACCCCAGGTCAAAGTTATACTCCGTTTTTTGTGCAGGCGTCAGATCCTCTTCCTTCACCTTTTCCAGATATGTTATCGCTTCGCTGTATTTCTTGTTGTTGTAGTAAAACTTGCCCAGCAGGTAGTTTATCATTCGCTGCTTGTCCGTTTCGTGGTAGTCGTGGGTATAGTTTTTCAGCAGCTGCTCGGCATCCGCATCGTTGTTTTCTATGGCGCAGTAGGCTATGTAGAAGTCAAGATTCTGCTTCGTCACCTCATTTTTTATCGGCTTATGTTGATAATAGCCGGTATTCACCTGCTCAAACACCTTTCTGGCACTGGCATAGTTTCCCTCGTCAAACAGCTCCAATCCATCCCGGTATGCTTTCTCCACGTCGTTGTAAAACAACGAGGTCTGCGCTTGTATGTTCTGAACAATCAAAAACATACAGCATACCGCACCCAAAAATTTCCTTACTTCTACCATCATATATATAACGCTTCAAAGGTAATTTGTGCTATACGCAACCCCATGCCCCCTATCCACAACATTTGCAAGACGATTAGCGGAGTAGACGTTTAATCAAATTGTTAATTAATCTAATGCGACACATTTCAATAATCCAAACATTTAGGCTTGTTTTGTATTCATCATCACATCTACATCATCACTTTCATCGTTTATCATTTCTTTTAAAAGCCAGAAAAATTTATGAAGCAATGCTTATTGGTGTTATTGCTGTTGCTTACCAGCCAGATGTATGCAGGCGATTCACAAAAGGTTAAGGACATAAAAAAGCTCCTTAAGATTACCGGTTCTGTAGACCTGAGCCTGGGTGCCATGGATCAGATCATAGAATCTATAAAAAAAGTACAGCCGGATATTCCCCAGGAATTTTGGGATGAGTTCCGCAAAGAAGTAAAGGGCGATGACCTGATAGACATGATCGTACCGATATATGACAAATACTACAGTGCACAGGATGTGAAAGACCTTATCGCATTTTACAACTCTCCGCTTGGCCAAAAGGTTAGCCAGACACTGCCTGCCATATCACAGGAATCTATGGCTGCGGGACAGGCATGGGGCCAGAAACTAGGCGAAAAAGTAGTAGAGAAAATGAAAGCAAAAGGGTATCTGAAGGAGTAATCCAAAAAATCCCGTTTTGGCTACCCCTAAAACAATGCTTTTGTGCACTGTTGCTTTCAAGCACATCTATAATTTATAGTAAATAATACCTGTATGAACATTGACTTGCAATATTCATACAGGTAAGTAAATGCCTGTGGTTAAAAAGATTTACCGCCTGGAGGTATGATAAAAAAGCTTTTTCACATTTTTTAAAATCCCTTGAAAGTGTTGGTAATCGAAGGCCTGCGGAAGCTCGTGCATTTTGCCGCCTTTTTTGCTNNGCTAGAGTCGGAGCATGGTTGTGATTCATCTTTGCAATCGTTGATGAAGAAAGAAAGCCCCGGCAAAAAGAGGCGAGAAAGCAGCACAAACCCCACCGCACTAATACCTGCGCCATTGTTTGGCCAGGATACGTAGCATTGCTATGTATCTACCGAAATACAGGCCATATGGGTTTGGAGACGCGATAATTGACGTCTCTACATAGCTACACAGCGACAATAACCATTTACAATAATCAATGTAAAAACCATTATGAATAAACAACATAAGAAGCAGGTTGTATTTCTGCAAAGAAAACCGGATCTGGAACCAAAAGGGCCGTGATTTGTTTGTTCTGTTCAAGGAGCGTTTCGACCTTGGCATAAAGCTATGAGCAACGTATGGCAGAGGCACACGCAGTCATGGGCGGGAGCTAAAAGAAACAGATTGTAAACTAGGTGCTGGTGAATATTATCCATGATGGAAATTACCCTCAGCAGGATAATTTAAAATACCCTCAGCAAAAAGACCCTCAGGACATAGGTGCAAAAGCCCCTAATGTTTCAACGGGAGATAAGCAGGGAAATACCATCATGGAAAAGTGTGAGAAAACCCCTCAGCCTGAAGCACAAAAAACCGCTCATGTGAAGAATGAAAAAGCCCCTCAGAAAAAGAGTGCCATGAGTGCAGTACAGGAGGTGAATGCTGCTGCTGAGAACCTGCTGTGCATGGAGGTATTGAGCGTAGAGGAGTGTCTGCTGATTCTGAGCCGGTTTGCCATGGGGCAGCGGACAAGGCATTTTGCATGTAGCGGTGAAGTGTTAGAGGTGCAGGAGACGCCGCCATTTACTCCGAAGAGAACTGTTGTGATGGCGATATTGAAGTACCA